>USJD01000056.1 GCA_900554835.1 uncultured Prevotella sp.
CACATCTACGACCGCAAGGATGGCGAGAGCATCATGCGCGAGAAGCTGGATATTCCTGCACCTACAGCCGAGGAGCAGAAGTTGGCAGCCGACATTGAGGCAGTGAAGCAGATTATCGCCGGCGTTCGTACCGTTCGCAACCAGAAGAACATTGCCCAGAAGGAGCAGTTGTCTCTCCAGGTAGTTGGCAAGAACGATTTCGAGGCTTACAACGACGTAACTCTGAAGATGGCTAACCTCGACAAGATTGAGGTCATCGCCGAGAAGAGCGCAGATGCATCCAGCTTCATGGTAGGTACCGACGAGTTTGCCGTACCATTGGGCGACCTCATCGACGTAGCTGCCGAGATTGAGAAGGCAGAGGCTCAGCTCAAGCACCTGGAGGGCTTCCTGATGGGTGTACGCAAGAAGCTCAGCAATGAGAACTTCGTAGCTCACGCTCCTGAGAAGGTAGTAGCCCTGGAGCGCAAGAAGGAGAGCGACTCTGTAGAGAAGATTGCAGCCCTGAAGGCTACTATCGAGGAACTTAAGAAGAAGTAATTATAAATAATCATGTTTAGTGTTTAGAATATCATGTCAACTCATCATTTTTATGTTTTGCAATCATATATTTCTAAGCACTAAACATTTCATTTAAATCCTTACCTAAATGAAACAGTTTGTTTACGGATTTATCTTTGCAATTGTATCCATCATCGGACTAGGAAGTTGTACTGAAGAAGCTGTTGACGTCGATAAAGTTAATAAGCAGACAATACTCGTCTTCCTACCTTGGACTGGCGGAAACTCAAGCATCGGATTGACAGAAGCTTTATCTAATAATATTGATAGCATCTGTGCAGGTATTACTGATAAGAAGGGACTCAACAATACGCGTGTATTGGTTTTCTTCAGCAATAATGCCAACAATAGTACGCTCTTTGATCTGACATATAATGATGTTACAAAAGAGGTAAGCAGGACTCCTATTAAAACTTATGAAGGCTCAGCCTACAATTCTGCAAATGGATTCGCAGATCTTCTCAATGAGGTAAGACAAAATGCAGAAGCACTTAACTATGCCCTGATTATTGGTGGTCATGGTTGCGGCTGGTCCTGCGCTGACGATTGGATAAATTATCCAAATCAGGCAAAATCATTCAATACTCAGCAAACATTTGATACCTCATTTAGCGGCATTCAGTTTGGCGCAGACCCAAACAATCCTACAACCCGCTTTTTCGGTAGCGTAGATCGCAAGGAAAATTCAATAGATCTAAGTACATTAGCGGAAGGAATCAAGCAAAGCGGCATCAAAATGCAATATATACTTTTTGATGTATGCTACATGGGAAATGTAGAAACTGCGTATGAACTAAAGGATGTCACCAACTATTTCATCGCTACCAGCAGTGAAATCATGGCTAAAGGAATTCCTTACCGCTCAATGTGGAGCTATCTTAATGGAACAACCCCAAACTATAGCAGTCTTGTAAATGGCATCGTAAACTTCTACAAGAATAGCAATGCTCCATATTGCAATATGGCTGCCATCGATTGCAGACAATTAGATGCGCTGGCAAATGTAATGAAAGAAATCAATCAAAAATATACATTAGATACCACGATTCCTCTCGACTCCATTCAGCCACTCGATGGTTTCTCACCACATCTGTCCTACGACATGGCAGTATATGTTGACAGTTTGAAGCCAAGCGGTTATCTGAAAGAACAATTCAGCAACCAACTGAAGAAAACAGTCAAAGCTGCAGCACATACAGAATACGCTTATACAGCTTTATATCTGTATCCTGAAGCAACTATTAAAGTCAAAAATTATTGCGGTCTCTCTATTTCAGACCCAAGCCAGCATCCTGTTGCTATCAGAGGTAAAGAGAAAACTAGCTGGTGGAAAGCTACACATGAATGAGTAATATGTCACTCATCATGCATTCATAGGTTTGACCATACATTATATAATATTATAAGCAAATGAAATTCTTTGTTATATTAAATAATCAGCAACAAGGACCATACACGATAGCCCAACTTGCAGAAATGGGTATTTCAGCAGAAACCTTAGTATGGAAAGAAGGTATGAAAGACTGGCAACCAGCCTGGACCGTTTCAGAACTCCGCTACATTTTGAATGAAAATACAAGCGCTAAGACAAATGAATACAGAAATGCTTATTCCACAGGCATGCAACAAGAAACAGCAGTTCCACCAACACCACCTTCTACCCCTTATAGGGAGAAAAAGAAACCGCAAAATCATTATTTGCTCAAAATTTTCGGTGTTCTTGTCTTGCTTCTCCTCATTATCATGACTCTGACAAATCCTAACAGAGAATCACATGAAAATGCCATTCGCACAGAGGTAAGTAAAGCCGTGGAAAAAGCAACAACATCCAATAGCAATGATATCTTCTCACAAGGTTTTGGGATGATGGCGAGAATGCTTGCAGGTAATTTTATCGACTCTGCACTTAAAAATCTCTTCGAATATCATAACTATCTGATTTTCTCTAAAGGTACTGTGACAATTCAAGATAAGGAACATACGGTCAGTTATGGAATTTTCGGAAAAGTCATTACTATGAATTCTGATGACATGGTAAAAGCATTGGAAGAAAACAACCCAGAAAATACCAGTTCTGACGAGTACAATTCAAGTGAAAGCACTACTGATGAAAATGATTTGGGCGAAAGCACTACTGATGAACGAGATTTGGGCGAAAACATCCAGAAGAAGTTGGAAGACAGAGCCAATCAAGCTATGGATAAGGCAGCAGACAAGGTAAGCAAGAAAATCGAGGAAAAGATTAACCAGAAGTTGGATGAAGCTACTGATTCTACTACAATAGATAAGATTATCGATAAGATTCTGGAATTAATATAAAAAGATAAAACCTCAAAAAAAATCCCAAACAGAGATTGAATATCAATCAACTGTTTGGGATTTTTTATGACAGTATTTATAATTTACTGTTTTTCAGCAATTTCGGACAGATATCTGTAAACTGACACTTACCACAATCCGGGTTGGCACTTTTACAAACATACCTGCCATGCAGAAGTAACCAGTGATGAGCATTAGGAATATCTTCCTGTGGAATATGCTTCATCAGATAATCTTCTACTTTACGAGGAGTATCAGCGGTTCTTGGAACTAAGCCTAAACGATGACTTACACGATAAACGTGTGTATCAACAGCCATCGTAGCCTTACCAAACCAAACAGCCCGTATCACATTGGCAGTCTTTCGCCCTACTCCTGGAAGAGTAACCAACTGAGCCATTTCGGAAGGAACCTCTCCATTAAAATCACACACCAGTTTACGCGACATTTCCACCAGATGCTTAGCCTTGGCATTAGGATAACTGACAGATTTAATCAGATCGTAGATATCATCCTCCTCAGCCTGAGCCATTCTGTCTGCATCAGGATAACGGGCAAAAAGAGCAGGTGTAACCATGTTGATACGCTTGTCTGTACATTGAGCCGAAAGCAAGGTTGCCACCAAAAGCTGAAATGCACTACCAAACTGCAACTCCGTGGTTACATGAGGCATGGATTGCCGAAAGTAATCCAACACAAATTGATACCGCTCGTCTCTTAACATAATAATATTACTTCTTTGCAGCAGGAGTAGCAGCAGGGAGTGTGCTCTTGTAAGCCTTGTTAAGACCAGAGATTACCTCTTTGGTAATATCATAAGCCTTGTCTGCGTACAGCAAGTTGTCACCACTCTTAGAGAAGATGATGCTATATTTCTTATCCTTATTATATCTTGCCAGATAATTAGCGATGCTATCATGAAGAGCCTTATTGTACTTCTCCTGTTCTGAAGCAAACTCGTTGCTCAAACGCTGCTGCAATCCCTGCAAATCATTATTCTGCTTCTGCAAAGCAGCCTGTCTTTGCTCAGCAGCCTCACGAGATAAAGCATTCTGCTGAATCTGCTGCTGGAAATTAGCAGCTGCAGCCTGCAAGTTCTGCTGTTTCTGTGCAAGCGTAGCCTGAATGTTCTGACCCTTCTTTTCAAGAATTGCAGCATACTCCTTTGCGAATTTATATTGAGTCATGATAGAATCCACCTCAACATAAGCAATCTTTAACTCAGCAGGAGCCTTACTCTCAGATTTAGCTTCAACCTGTGGCTGTGACTTGTTGCAAGATGTTAGTGACAAAGCTACCATAGCTGCAAATGCCACTGAACCCAAAATGTTCTTTTTCATTTCTTCTATAATTTTATTATTACTTATTTTCTATTTCTCAAATTCTCAAAAATCAAATTAGGAATCGGAATGCATACATGAGCCATCATTATAATAAACTTCAAAAAGACATATTCGTCATTCTCCATTTATTACAAGACTTCTCATATTTATTAATAAGCCTTCCCTGCCTGACGAGCCTCTCTATCCTGATCGATGACACAATGAATGCCCTGCTTGCGCAAGCCTGGATTATCATGCACATGCTGGGAAGAGAACTTTCCGTTCTTCCTAAAAATCAACTTAACTGATAACAATGCTATACAAATAGCAATTATTAACACACTAAATAGGAATATCTTTACCATTTTTATTAATTTTGCAGTGCTTTAATTAGCACATTTGGTTGCAAAGGTAATATTTTTTGGGGAATATCCCAAATAAAAAGCCAGAAATAGTAAGTAATTATAAATAAAATAACATTCTTTTCTAAAAAAAGTAAGTTATTAATAATACAACAATAATAAAAAACATATTGATATGGAAAAAAATGAGTTAAAACCATCTTGCGTTTTCGAACAATTCGCAAAAATCAACCAAATACCTCGCCCTTCCAAGCACGAGGAGAAGATGATTGAGTTCCTCAAAGATTTTGGTGCAAGTAGAAATCTTGAAACCAACGTTGACAAAACGGGCAATGTGATCATCAGAAAGCCTGCTACACCTGGATATGAAGACAGAGAAACCATCATTCTTCAGAGTCACATGGATATGGTTTGCGATAAATTGGTAGATGTTGATATCGACTTTACCAAGGATGCTATCCAGACTTATATAGATGGCGAATGGTTGAAAGCTAAGGGAACTACTCTGGGTGCTGACGATGGAATTGGATGCGCTATTGAACAGGCTATCCTTGACAGTAATGAGATCGAACACGGTCCTATAGAATGTGTGTTTACACGTGATGAAGAAACCGGACTAACAGGTGCGCATGGCATGGAAGCCGGTTTTATGACAGGCAAAATGCTCATCAATCTGGATTCTGAGGATGAAGGACAGATTTTCGTTTCATGTGCTGGTGGACAGACCATTCACGCAACTTTTGATTTTGAACGTGAACAAGCTCCTGCTGGTTACTTCTTCATCAAATTGAGTCTGAAAGGCTTAAATGGCGGCCACTCAGGTGATGACATCAACAAGAAGCGCGCCAATGCCATCAAACTTCTCGCCCGCTTCCTGTATTTGGAGATGGAAAAGTTTAACGGCGACATCAGATTAGTCAACTTCAATAGTGGCAAGATGCACAATGCCATCCCTCGTGATGGTCAGGTAGTATTAGCCATCAAGAATGAGGTAAAAGAACAGGTTCGTATAGACTGGAACATCTTTGCATCAGAAGTTGAAGAAGAATTCCATGTTACAGAAAAGGAAATGGTCTTCAATATGGAATCTGCAGAATCATCTCCTGTCATCGAAAAGACAATAGCAGAAAAGTTCATCATGGCTTTACAAGCAGTAGATAACGGTCCGTTGACAACCTGCCAGGATGAAGCTATCGCATGGATGGTAGAAACTTCCAGCAATGTTGCCAGTGTGATTACTACAGACAACACGATTGATATCGTAGCTTCACAACGCAGTAATGTGATGAGCAATCTGGAAAACATGACCAATACAGTGAAAGCTGCCTTCCAGTTGGCTGGAGCTAAAATTACTGTAGGCGACAAATATCCAGCATGGAAAATGCGTACAGATAGCAAACTAACGGAAATCACCGTTAAGAGTTACGAAAAACTTTTCGGAAAGAAGCCATTGGTCAAGGGTATTCATGCAGGTCTGGAATGCGGTCTCTTCTCAGAAAAATATCCTGATTTGGACATGGTTAGCTTTGGTCCTACTCTCCGAGAAGTACATACCCCACAGGAAGCACTCTACATACCAACGGTACAGATGGTATGGGATCATCTTTTGGACATACTCCGCAATGCACCTCGCAAAGGATAATACGTCCAGTAACAGGTAGATAAGTATGGGCTTAAAGTCCAAAAGCACATAGTCCCACAGATTTCACTGATTACACAGTTTTTTAGATAACAAAACAAAATCTGTGTATATCTGTGTAATCTGTGGGACTTTTCTTGGCATACAAGATACGACTTATGCCATACCTCACTTTTCTTTTATCCAAAATTCATAAAATATACTAAATTCAGCAAAAATAAAAAAAAGACGCATAAATATTCCAAAAGAAAAACAATACCGTTAAAAACGCTAAAAAAACGAGGTAAATACTTGACAGTTTGAAAAATAATGATTAACTTTGCAAAGTCTTAGTGACAACATGTATGTTTTCCTAAGATAGTGTATAAGTATAAGATAAACATTTATTAAATCACAAAATCCAAAGAAAATGAAAACAGAAAATGCTAAGAACTATGGTGAGTATGTAGAAATCACATCACCTATTCAAGAAACTGTGTTTAAAGCCCCAAATGTAATGGGAGGAGAAATTTGGTATAACTAACTTATGATTAGCTAAACAAGGAAATTTTCGTTGTCTCAAATCTTTTGTGGCAACAGCTACAAAAAGATAGGAGAAGTTATCACTTATAATAAGATGATAATTTCTCCCATTTTTATATGAATTCAACTTTTTATATGAATACAACTTTCATATGAATGCAACTTCTTTCATTTAAATCTCCAATTAAGCCAACATACGTTTCATATATTTCCTAACTTCTTTACGAGCAGCACAAAGACGATTTTCAACCTTTTTATATTTAACATCCAACTTGATTGCAATCTCACTAATCTGCATTCCATCGCATACATTCATTCTGTAAATCTTACGTTGATTTTCACTCAGGCGGGCAATCCCACGCTCAAGGAATTCGTTAATTTGCTGAACCGAATAGATTGATTCCCCCGTATTAGTACATATCTCAGGAGCAGAAGAGTTCACGAAAAAATGCTCATAATCATACACACATTGACGATGACGCCAATAATCACAAATCAAATTCTTAGCAACTGTATATACCAAACAAGGCAAAGTGACAGAAGATATCATTTTGTCCATTTGCAGGAGGCGCAAGAAGATGTTCTGAACCACATCCTCAGAATCTTCAGCATATTGTAATCTGGAAGAAACGAAAGCCTTCACTTCTTCATAGTGCTGAGAATAATAGTCAGCGATCAAATCGGATTTAGATTGAAATTGTTGCATCATAATTGTGTTGTTTCAAAAAGTTTATCATTAAATATATGCAAAGGTAATAAAAAAAACAAAGCAACCAAATTTTACAAGAAACAATTTGAGCCAAAAAGTCATAAATGAAACATTTCAGATACAAGAAGAAACATTTTGTCACTCTTTGGCACGCCTTTTGTAAGTGGCAAAGACAAAACATATGAATAGTAAATTCAAAATTAAAACATATAATTATGGCACAAAAAGGTAATATTGGAGTAACGACAGAGAATATTTTTCCTGTCATCAAGAAGTTTCTTTATTCAGACCATGACATCTTCCTCCGCGAGATGGTGTCAAACGCAGTAGATGCCACACAAAAATTGAAAACACTTGCTGCTCAAGGTGATTTCAAGGGAGAAATTGGAGACACGACTGTAAGAGTTTCTCTTGACGAGAATGCTGGTACATTGACTTTCAGCGACCATGGTATCGGAATGACAGAAGAGGAAATAGATAAATACATCAATCAAATAGCTTTTTCAGGTGTTACAGACTTCCTTGACAAATACAAGGAGAATGCCAATGCCATCATTGGTCACTTCGGACTCGGTTTCTATTCTTCTTTCATGGTTTCCAACAAGGTGGAAATCATTACCAAGAGCTACAAAGAAGGCTCAAAAGCTGTAAAATGGAGTTGCGATGGTTCTCCTGCATTCGAAATTGAAGATGCAGAAAAGAGCGAAAGAGGTACTGATATTATCCTCCACATAGCAGATGATTGCAAGGAATTCCTTCAGAAGAACAAGATTCAGGAATTGCTGAACAAGTACTGCAAGTTCATGGCTGTACCTGTAGCATTCGGAAAGAAAACTGAATGGAAGGATGGAAAAAATGTAGAAACAGAGGAAGATAACATTATTAATAATGTAGAACCTTTATGGACTAAAGCTCCAAGCTCATTGAAAGATGAGGACTACAAGAATTTCTATCGTACCCTCTATCCTATGTCTGACGAACCTCTGTTCTGGATTCACCTGAATGTAGATTTCCCATTCAATCTGACTGGTATTCTCTACTTCCCACGTATCAAGAACAGTATCGACATGCAACGCAATAAGATACAGTTGTATTGCAACCAGGTATTTGTGACAGACCAAGTCGAGGGTATCGTACCAGAGTTCCTCACCTTGCTTCATGGTGTCATCGATTCACCAGACATTCCATTGAACGTAAGCCGCAGTTACTTACAGAGCGATAGCAACGTCAAGAAGATTTCTACCTACATCACCAAGAAAGTAGCAGATCGTCTGAATTCTATATTCAAGGAAAACCGCAAGGAATACGAAGAAAAATGGGATGACCTCAAGATATTCATCAACTACGGCATGTTGTCTAAGGAAGATTTCTATGATAGAGCTAAAGACTTCGCCTTGTTTAAGGACGTAGATGGTAAGTACTTTACATTTGACGAATATAAAACCGTCATCAAGGACAACCAGACTGACAAGGAAGGCAACTTGATTTACCTCTATGCCAACAACAAAGAGGAGCAATACTCATATATCGAGGCAGCAAAGGACAAGGGATATTCTGTACTCTTGATGAATGGACAGTTGGATACCCCAATGGTGAATATGCTTGAACAAAAGTTTGAGAAATCTCGTTTTGTTCGCGTTGATTCTGATACAATCGAGCGCCTTATCGTGAAAGAAGATGCCAAAAAGACAGACCTCAACCGCGAGCAGACCGACAATCTGACACAAGTATTCCGTTCACAACTTCCTAAGATAGAAAAAACGGAATTCACAGTTGAAGTACAAGCTTTGGGTGAGAACAGCAAACCAGTAGTCATCACACAAAACGAGTGGATGCGCAGAATGAAGACCATGAGTCAGTTCCAGCAAGGTATGAACTTCTATGGTGAGATGCCAGACAGCTACACCATCATCTTGAACTCAGATCATACTCTGATAAAGAATGTACTGACAGATTCTGAAAGCAATACTGCAGAAGCACTCAAACCAATCTTGGCAGAGATTAAGGGTCAGGAAGCTCGTTTGGCAGTTCTTCATCAGGAACAGACCAAGAAAAAGCCAGAGGAGATTACCCAGCAGGAAAAGGATGATGTTCATCAAACCGAAAAGACTATCAGCGATGAAAAGGGCAAGCGCGATGAGATCATTGGCAATTACGCCAAGAACAACAATATCGTACATCAACTGATCGACCTTGCTTTGCTGCAAAACGGTATGCTGAAGGGCGCAGGTCTCGAAGCATTCTTGAAACGCAGCGTTGATATGATCAAATAATAGATTATTCCAACCGAATATTATAAAACAATTCCCCTCCCGGAAAGACTATCAAATGCTTTCCTGGAGGGGATTTTTATGTTCACAAAACAGAATCATGGATTACAAATTCAAGGAATAAAGGGAAACAGCACCGATAAACAAGTCATTTAACACCAGTAAACAAGTCATTTTGCAACAGTAAACAAGTCAGATAGCAACAGTAAACAAGTCAGATAGCAACAGTAAACAAGTCATTTAGCATCAGCAAACAAGTCATTTAGCAACAGTAAACAAGTCAGATAGCACTGGTAAACAAGTCAGATAGGATCAGTAAACAAGTCAGATGGCAACAGTATCTCCGAAAAATACCACCCCTTCATCTTTTACAATATTATCCGAAACACCAATTAAACTTGCTTATTGAATTAATATCAAAGAAACTGAGGTTAATATTGTTAAAAAATACGTCATAAATTTTGCTATAACATCAAAAAACACTATCTTTGCAATGTTTAAAGGTAAGTATGAATATATATCATGCAATTCATGCTAAATTACCTGAGAATGGAAGATTGGCAGAGTGACCGAATGCGCTGGACTCGAAATCCGGTATACCCTTTACAGGGTATCGGGGGTTTGAATCCCTCATCTTCCGCACATATCATTTATAAACCATTCTGTTTTCGCCATTTACCGAGCGGAAAAGATTCTAAAAACAAAATGATCATGAAGAAAGTATTTTTTACAATATTCATGTTCCTCCCTCTAATGATGTCAGCACAGACCGTATTGACACCAGAACAGAAGTTGGAGCAGGCTCAAAAGCAACTGGAAGAAGCCAAGAAAGCTGTTGAAGAAGCAAAAGCTGCTGCTGAAAAGGCGAAAGGTACAGATAAAAAACTGGAACCATCCATTGCAAACGAGCCAGCATCTACTACGATTAATGGTAAAACTATCGTAGTCAAAAATCAGCAAAAGAATACAGAAAGCAACAATACTCCTTCAGAGACAAACCAAGGTTGGATTGTCCCTAAAGTAGAAAAGTGCACTGAAGTTGCCAAGAAAACGGTTACAAAGAATGGTGTTACACTGAAAGATGACCCGAAGTATTTGGAGGGCGCAATACCTACTGATGAAAATGGTAAAATCGAATTTACCATGCAAACAGATGCTAACGGGAAATCTGCAAAACAGATTTATGATCTTGTGTACAATTACTTCAGCAGTTTAACACAAGACAAAAATAATATAGCAAGCAGAGTTGCACTTGTCAATCCAAAAGAGAACATCATAGCAAATACTATGGATGAATGGCTTGTTTTCAGCCAATCATTCCTTTCACTTGACCGAACAGAATTCAGATATCAGTTGGTTGCTCAAATTGCAGATAACTCTTTGACCGTTACTTTGTCAAAAATCATCTATAATTACGAAGAAGGACGCTCTACCGGTTTTAAGGAACCAGCAGAAAATGTAATTTCTGATCGCTATGCACTCAATAAGAAAAAGAATGGCTTAGCACGCATCTTTGGCAAATTCCGCAAAGGAACTATTGACCGTAAAGATCAGATATTCAGCGATATAAAAGCATTAGTTAAAATTTAACTTTCAAGTTGTTTAATACAATTCATTCAAAATGCAAGAAGATAACAAGATACAGGATACAGTAAATACTGAATCCAACGAGAATAACGAAACTAAGACATCTTATGCCGTCAGACCCCAACATCGCCAGCGACGACTCATTGACTATGATGGCAGAGACAAGATGCTGAAAGTTCGAAACAAGCTTAATATTGCATTCATGCTTTTGGCTGTCATCGGACTCATTCTTTGGACTCAAACAGAATATCAAACTGCAAGTACCATTGTACTGATTATAGGAGTTGTTCTTAAAATTATTGAAGTCTGTCTCAGGCTATTTAAGAAATAACATTTGAGATTTTAAGAAATGATATTAGGTTTTGTCTGTTCAAGAATCGAATCATGAGAAAACCATATATATAGGAATAAGAAAGTAGTAAATGAATACCTACATAATGAATAAAATATTCACTACAATGCTATTTTGTGCTGCAACTACCTCGGTTGCAGCACAAACTGATTTTAATTCAATCAATGAAGATGGAGATTTCCGCCCAGCTTCCGAAAGAAGAATAAGTACAGATTCACTCGGCTCCAATCAGGAAATTCCTAAAGGAATTAAGGTTTGGACGGTAGATGAAAGATTCGGCGACCAGCAAGATGCTGTTGTAGATACACTTCAGCATATGTACATGAATACGACTTTCACAGAAGGACTTCGCGGAGAATACAACACCTTAGGTAACATGGGCTCTCCGAGAATAGGACGTATTTTCATTGATCGCAGAAATACTCAGGGACAATTCCTTTTCACAGAACCTTATTCATATTTCAATACGCCCGTCAGTGATTTTCATTTCACCAACACATACTCACCAATAACCAACATCACACTCAATTCATGTGGTGACCGCACGAATGGTGAGGACGATTTCCATGCCATCTTTGCTGTCAATGCCAATAAGCGATTGGGAGCAGGATTCAAATTCGACTACAAATACGGACGTGGTTACTATAATGCACAAAGTACCAGTCATTTCAAATATACCATGTGGGCTTCCTATATTGGTGACCAATATCAGGCACATTTACTTCTTAGTACTCTCCACCAGAAGGTGACAGAGAATGGAGGTATTACAGATGATGACTATATCAAGCACCCGGAAATTTTCGAAGAAACATTTACGGAAAACGAGATTCCAACTGTTTTAGAGAAGAACTGGAACAGAAACGACAATCAGCATATCTTCTTATCCCATCGCTATAGCTTAGGTTTCAAACGCAAAGTAAAAATGACAGAAGAAGAAATCAAGGCCAAGAAATTCGCTATGGAGTCTGCAAAAGATAATGCTGAAAGCGAAGCTAAAGAAGAAGCTATAAAAAAGGCGAAAGAAACCGGAAAGAAATTTAACGAGAAGGAATTTGATAAAGCTCAACAAGCCAAATATTCCGGAAGACCAGAAGGTGCTAAAATTGCAGGCAACGAACCTGCCCAGGAAGCTAATGCTGGCTCTTTGAAAACAGATACTACCAGAATAGCAGTCAACGGTAAAGCTGCTGCTGATAGCTTATTGGCCATCCAAAAGAAGGCCAAGGAAGACTCTTTGTTCTATAAAACTGAGTTCGTACCAGTCACCAGCTTTATCCATACACTCAAGTTTGACAACTACAAGCGTATATACACTGCTTATCAGACCCCTACGAACTTTTACTTAAACGAATACTACAATGCGGGTAAGTTGGCAGGAGACTCTATATACGACAAGACCCGCCATTGGGAAATGAAGAATACCTTTGCTTTAGCTACTTTAGAGGGTTTCAGCAAATGGGCCAAAGCTGGCATCAAAGCTTTTGCAAGTTACGACATGCGCCACTTCGACTTGCCTACAATGGAGGGCGGTATAGAAAAATATAATGAACATACACTTAGTATTGGAGGTCAACTCAGTAAAAAACAAGGAAAGCTATTACATTATAATGCCATTGCGGAAATAGGTATCGCAGGCGAAGATGCGGGTACTTTGGCTGTAGATGGAAATCTGGATGTAAATATTCCTTTCCTTGGAGATACACTTTCGATTATTGGAGATGCATTCTTCCATCGCGAGAATCCATCTTTTTACTATAGAAAATATCATTCCCGACACCTCTGGTGGGAAAACGATCTCGACAAGATCATTCATACCCGCATCATGGGAACATTAAGATTCAATAAGACTCGCACTTCGTTACGTGTTGCCGTTGACGAAATCAAGAATTATACTTATTTGAGTCAGAGTTATACCATTACCGATGAAGGTTTGAGAACTGGCGTTACAGTAACTCCTATGCAGAGTTCCAGTCCTATCAATTTGCTTACTGCACAATTAAAACAGGACTTTAAGTTGGGCATACTGAATTGGGAAAACGTAGTCACATACCAGCATTCAAGCAAAGAAGAAGTAGTACCGGTACCAGACTTGGACATCTACACCAATTTATATATCAAATTCTCTATCGCAAAAGTTTTGCATATAGACTTAGGTGCGGATGCCCGATATTTCACGAGCTACACTGCACCCGACTATTCTCCATATATGGGACAGTATGTTGTCCAGGGAAATGGTGATAAGAACGTAAAGGTTGGCAACTATCCGATAGTCAATGTCTATGCCAATGCATTCATCAAACATACCCGTTTCTTTGTCATGATGAGTCACGTCAATGCCGGACAGGGAGACAGAAATTATTTCTTGACACCTCACTACCCTATCAATGGAAGGGTATTCAGATTTGGAGTAAGTTGGAATTTCTTTAACTGATAAAATGGTAAAAACGAATTCTGTAAAAGCGTGGCTTTTAGCAACACGCCCCAAGACGCTTTCAGCGGCTGCAGTTCCTGTGATGATAGGAACTGCATTCGCCTGGCGCAATACAAGCGAACATTTCAATTGGATTCCTGCAATCTTATGTTTGCTGTTTGCATGGATTATGCAGATTGATTCAAATCTTGTCAACGACTATTTTGATTTTAAAAAAGGTAATGATGACGAGACGAGATTAGGTCCCAAAAGAGCATGTTCTGAAGGATGGATAACATCCGATGCAATGGTATGGGGAATCCTCATTACAACCCTTTTGGGATGTATGACAGGAATACCGCTTATATTATATGGAGGACTGGAAATGGTGATGGTAGGAATAGCATGTGTCGTATTTTGTTTTCTCTACACCACATTATTCAGCTACCACGGATTGGGTGATATTTTAGTACTTCTGTTTTTCGGTATCATTCCAGTATGCTGCACATACTACGTCTGTATGCCTCTCCACCAACAAATCCCAACAGGTGAAGTTATCGCATCATCCATAGCCTGCGGCTTAGCAATAGACGCACTATTGATAGTCAACAATTACAGAGATATTGACAATGACAGGAGCAACGGCAAGATAACCCTTGCAGTACGTTTGGGAGAAAACAAGACAAGAAGGCTATACGAATCAATAGGATACCTCGCTGCAGGTATCATGATTATCCTCATATTCTTCGATTTATATCAAATCAATAAGGTAATACCAACATATGCTATATACATTATATATATCATATTACACCGGCAATCCTATAAAGAGATGAAAAGAATCAACAAGGGAGCAAAATTAAATCAGGTACTCGGCTTGACTGCCCGTAACATTTTAGTTTTTGGCATCCTATCCGTTGTAGCCATTCTTTCAGTAATACTTATATAAAAAGCTTATGAAACAACAGGTAAATCTTGAGATAATGGAATTCATCGAACTTCAGATTCTTCCACGTTACAATGCTTTCGGAACGAGTCATGGTTTGCGCCACGTAAATAGAGTTATCAAAAACTCCATCAAGTTGGCAGAAGTGACAGGTGCCGACATCAACATGGTATATGTGATAGCAGCATATCATGATTTAGGAATGGAAGGGCCAAGAGCCATCCACCATATCACAAGTGGCAAGATACTCCAGAGTGATCAAAGATTGAAGCGTTGGTTCAACCCAGAACAAATCAAAATAATGAAAGAAGCTGTGGAAGATCATAGAGCATCTTCCAGCAGACAACCTCGAAGTATTTATGGAAAAATCGTAGCAGAGGCTGATAGAGATATCGAAGCTCATGAAATTTTCCTGCGAGCTATCCAATATGGAATAGAAAATTACGCAGAGAAAGATAAAGAAAACCAATGGCTCAGATTTTCTCAGCACATGGAAGAAAAATACTCCAACAATGGGTATATCAAACTCTGGATACCAAATTCACCCAACGAAAAGGCATTAAAAGAACTCAGGGGTATCATAGAAAACAAAGATGAATTAAGAAGAACATTTGAAAGCATCTGGAAAGAAATTGAAGAATACAAATAAAAATATGAGAAAATATTTGGTTATTTCATAAGAAAGCATTACCTTTGCAGATGTAAGACATGAGGAATGAATAAAAATATTTGGGGTCGTATCGGTTCGATCGGGTTACTCTTCATATAAAATCGTGAAACCGAGAAGACTTCTCTTGTTGATGGCGGGCCATATAAATTGCATTTGCGACTAAGCTGTAAAGCCAGTGGATTACAAAGACGGAGAGCTCTCAAACTTGTGAAAGTTCAGAGTTTCATCACATCATCGAGCGACCCCTCTCTTTTTATAAGAGTACATGAAAGTACTGACATCCCAGTCATGCCAGACACTAACGCTAACAGAGACAACATGGAAATAACAGAACAAACACTTCAGCAAGTTGAGCGATTCATCAAGAAGATAGCTCAAAAGTTTCCACCTCAAGAACTCGATGAAACTTCTGTTCTTACAGATATTCATGTACGATGTTCTCAGGACAGTGGAGAATTGTTGGCATTCAATGACGACGAACAGGAGATTACTCGCTGCGTTGTTGAACAATGGATAGACAACAAGGACGAAAAATTCTATGAGGAAGTTGCCAAGTGTTTGAGAGATGTCTTGAGAAAGAACACAGCTATCGTTGATAACTTGGGAATTCTCAAGCCATACAGTTTTGTTCTCGAAGATGATGACAAAGAACATCTTGGAGAACTGTATCTGGCAGATGATGACACGATTATTGTGGGTGGTGATTTGATGGAAGATTTAGATCAAGACTTGGATACTTTCCTCGATGACCTACTCAAAGAAGTATAATCGTGCTTTCAGTAAAAAAGTAAATAATAATTTTATAAATTAAATAAGTACATACTTATAAGAACTAAAATTGATTTAGCGAAATCAAACAAAAGGATGAGTAACTGTGAAGTCACTCATCCTTTATTTTTTCAGAATATTCTATTCATATATAGATTTCCAAATGCGGTTATAAGTAGATTATTTGGTAATTCTAAACCAATCTACATCTATCCAGCCACGATTGGTCTTACCTGCTGGTTCTTGAGCAACCATACCGACCTTGGCTCCAATCCATTTTCCTTCACGCATCGTAAACTCATCACCTACTTTTTTAAAGGACTTACCGTCTTTACTATAGAAGAAGTTTACCTTACCTTGCTTAACTACCATTCGGAGATAAGAAGAATGATGCATGGCTGGCTGATAATCTATTTTATCAATGGAAGTAGGTGCAAAGTTGGCAAGCACCTTCACTTCTTCAGTTCCCTTCTTGTCAGCCTTATGACAGGTAATCTGCTGCAACTGGAATTCATCCCCTACTCTTTTAACAACCAAAGCTGAATAATCCAGACCCATCATAATGATACCACCCATCTGATTCTGATCTTTAGCTGTCAGCTCTAATTTTGCAGTAGCCGTAAAATTATCAGCAGGAGTTTTTTGGAGCAAGAGGTTTGGAGTATGCCAAATGGTTTCATCACTCTTATGGGTATAAATACGATATACACCCCAGGAAGTAGGCATACCAAACTGTTGTTGGTAATTAGCGTGCCACTGCCATTGCAAACCAAGTTTTGGAGTATTAAACTCATCACTCTCAACAGGATTTACATTCACATGAGTACTTGCCTTAGGCATCTTAAAGGTCTCATACGGTTCACCACAATAACCTTTGGCAGGAACTTTACCCATTACAGGCCAATTATCCTTCCAGGTAACAGGCTGGAGATGAACAACACGCCCATAAGCTTCCTTATCCTGGAAATGAATAAACCAATCCTCGCCATACTTGGTATGAACCCATCCACCCTGATGAGGACCGTTAATCTGACTCTTTCCCTGTGCCAGAACCTTCTTAGATTCATAAGGACCGAAAGGTGATTTAGAGCGCATAGCCACTTGGAAACCTGTAGGTACACCACCAGCAGGGAACATTACCCAATACCAACCATTTCTTTTATAGAATTTAGGTCCCTCGCAAGTACGGTTCTCCGTTCCATTTCCGTCAAAAACGATGACAGGGTCACTGATAGCCTTGGTACCATCAGCATTCAATTCCCTAACGGTTATAACAGAAGCAAAACGATTACGGGAATTAGCCCAACCATTAACGAGATAAACTCTACCATCTTCGTCCCAAAGAGGAGACGTATCAATCATTCCCTTACCAGGAATCACGCATACAGGGTCGTCCCATTTTCCAGCAGGATCCTTCGTCTTGACCATAAACACGCCATAGTCAGGATCGCCCCAATAAATATAGAACTCACCATTATGATAACTGATACATGGAGCCCATACACCGTTACCATGAGAAGGCTGATCAAACTCACTCTCTGGTTGAAGTTTCGTAACAGCATGACCGATGATTTCCCAATTCACCAAGTCTTTACTATGCAAGATTGGTAAGCCTGGGATACAGTTGAAACTGCTGGCAGTCATATAATAATCATCACCAACGCAAACCACATCAGGATCAGAATAATCCGCATTGATGACAGGATTTTTATACATGCCATTACCTAAGTCTGGATTCCAGACCTGAGAAACATAAGGGGAAGTCGAATGAGCCTTTTGAGCATAAACAGTCGAACTACCACCTACCAAAGCTGAAGCTATTAGCAGATAGATTAATTTTGTTTTCATGTCTTAAGTTGTTTGTATATAATATTTTAGTACTTTTAATGATAAGGAGCAGATTCAGATGGCAATCCAGGTAAAACCCGCAAACGATGCTTGTTACCATCAAAACCAACCTGCATAATATGTCCTGCCGTTTTTTCGGATGCACCTAAGGACAAAGCAACATGTCCCATCGTACGACGAAGATTCAATTCCACACATGGATTGATCTGCAATTTTTGTTCATCATCCGCATAAATCATCATATCCACACCAAAAGGTCCACTATAGATAGATTTCAGAACCGGTTGGAGAGTCTCTATGATATGCCGGCGTATTTCAGCGAGTTTATCCAAGGAAACATAAGCAGCAAGAATTTCCTCTTTCTCCTCTTCAGAAGCAAGGAGATTACCCGCATAAGCCCCCTTGATGGTTTGAAACAGAGATAAACCGCAGTATTTCACCACTCCATCAACGATTTCAAATTCCATACCAAAATCTTTCACCTTATTATAA
>USJD01000057.1 GCA_900554835.1 uncultured Prevotella sp.
CGCAGCGAGAACTCTTCTATGTCAGCAATCTGGCGGTGATGATCCAGCAGTTGCCGGATGATAAACATCGCTATGTGGTGGTGAATGCTACAGATGGGCAGCCTATCGCCGGGGCGAAGATTGAACTCTACGACCAGCGGTATGATTTCAAGACGAAGAAGGACAAGCGAATAGTTCATGCCCGCTTGACAACAGATGAGAACGGTGAGGCTTACTTCAAGAATGTGGATGGAGAGGTATTGGTTTCTACCAACAATGACAAGTTTACGCCAGCCAAGTACATCTATCTCAGCCGTACCCGCTATTATGAGAAGAAGGATAACGAGACTAAATATCAGGTTTATACCGATCGTGCCATCTATCGCCCGGGGCAGAAGGTACATGCCTCAGCCATTTCCTATACTGTCAAGAAGGGGTTGGATGCCAGCGTGCCAGGAAAGAGTATGGAACTGAAGTTTGTCCTGAGTGATGCCAACTGGAATCAGGTGGCAGAACAGAAGGTTACGACCGATGAATATGGTACGGCTTCGGTAGATTTCGAACTCCCGAAGGAGGGAAAGACAGGACAGTATTCCATCTCCGTGAATGGTACAGCAAGCGAATATTTCAGAGTTGAGGAATACAAGCGTCCAACCTTCGAGATTACCTTCCCGAAGGTGAATGAGAAATATAACTGGGGCGACACCGTGGTGGTGAAAGCTTCAGCCAAGACCTATGCTGGTGTGCCTGTGCAGGGTGCCAAGGTGGAGTATCAGGTGACCCGCAGAAATCAGCTCTGGTGGTGGGGTGCAGGCTCTGCCGGACAGTTGGTGAAGACTGACAGTTGCGTGACTCGTGAGGACGGAACCTTCGACGTAGAGATTCCGCTGGAGGCTTCCTTGCCAGGAAAAGACGAGGCTGATATGAGCGATTTCATGCGCATCGCCCGTTTCTTCAACTTTGAGGTCTCAGCCATCGTTACCGACATCAGCGGCGAGAGCCACGAGGGCGTGATGAGTCTGCCTCTGGGCACCAAACCAACCATCCTCACGGTGAATCTTCCTAAGCGTATCGAAACAGACAGTCTGAAGACGGTGACCTTCGCTTACCGCAATGCCAGTGGAATGCCGATTTCTAGTAGATTGAAATATCGCATTGATAAGGGCGAATGGAAGGATGCCGAGGCGAATGCACCGGTTTCTATCAAGGAATATGCTGCTTCTGCATCTTCTTCCCTCGTTTGGAAATCTGGCGTTCATCAGCTGGAGGCAATCTGCGGACAGGACACCCTGCAGCAGAAATTCACCCTTTTCAGCATGAAGGATACCCATCCGGTGGAGCCAACTACCGAATGGTATTATCAGACGGCGAAGACTTTCCCTCGTGATGGCAAGCCGGTCTATATCCAGGTGGGCTCTTCGGAGAACGGAGCGCACATCGTATATTCCATCATCGCCGGTAACAAACTGCTGGAGAAGGGCGCCTGGGAGTTGGGCGACAGTATCGTGACTCTGCCTTTCACCTACAAGGAGGAATATGCGTCGGGCATCGTACTGAACTATAGTTTCGTGAAGCAAGGTAAGTGCTATACCCGAATGATGAGCATCGCCCGTCCTATGCCAGAGAAGAAACTGAACATCGCCTGGAAGACCTTCCGCAACCGTCTGACCCCTGGACAGAAGGAGGAGTGGACGCTGAGGATTACCACCCCTGACGGCAAGCCAGCCAAGGCGCAGCTGATGAGCGTACTCTATGACAAGTCGCTCGACCAGATAGTCCCGCATTTCTGGAATCTCTCCCTGGACTTCTATCAGAGTTTGCCAAACTGCTACTGGAAGCACAACCTCACTTTCCGCCCATTTTACTTGAATGGCATTTATCCTACCAAGTATTATGACGAGAAGGAATTGGATGTGGATAAGTTTGATGGCAAATTCTTTAGCTATTATGCTTATATGCAAGCGGTGGAGCTGAGCAAGTTGGAACGTTCTTCTGGCGGAACCGTTGAGGCAGTTCGTGTACAGAAAGACGAGCTGGTTCAAGATGAAGCGAAAGTCATGAGAATTCGTGGTTCTAAGATGGTTCGTGTAGGAGCTGCTGCTCCATCTGCCAACAAGGTTTTTGATGTAGTAGAGGAGATGCCGCAGTTTGCTGGCGGTTCTGGCTCAGACGCAGGACAGTACCTTGACAAAGTGCAGGTGCGTGAGAACTTGAACGAGACAGCCTTCTTCTATCCTGCCCTGGAGAGCGATAACAATGGCAATGTAGCCATCAGGTTTACCCTGTCTGAAAGCGTGACTACCTGGAAGTTCATGGGCCTGGCTCATGACAAGGAGATGCGCAACGGTTTGCTGGTGGATGAGGCTGTGGCTCAGAAAACCGTGATGGTGCAGCCTAACATGCCTCGCTTCCTGCGTGAGGGCGACAAGGCTACCATCGTGGCTAAGCTCTCCAATACTTCTGATAAGAAGGTAAGTGGCAACGCCCGTATGCAGATTATCGACCCGGAGACCAACAAGGTGGTTTGGCAGAAGACGCAGAACTACAGCATTGATGCTGAGGGTTCAGCCATCGTCTCCTTTGACGTATCGGGATTGAAAGAAGGTATATATATAAATAAGGTGGTGGCTGCCGGCAATGGCTACAGCGATGGCGAACAGCATTACCTGCCTGTATTGAGCAACCGGGAACTCGTTACCAACACCCTGCCTATCACCCTGACCGAAAAGGGCGAGCAGAGTTTCGACCTGAGCAAGCTCTTTGCTGGAAAGGATGGCAAAAAGGTAAAGAATGCAGATGATGCCAAGGTAACCGTCGAATATACCAACAATCCAAGTTGGCTGATGATCAAGGCGTTGCCTGCCATCAGCAATCCGGATGATGAGGATGCCATCTCGCTGATGTCTGCCATCTATGCCAATACCATCACCACTCATATCCAGAAGAATCTATCTTTGGAAACCAGTCGTCTGCAAAATCAGGTGGAGAAACTGAAAAAGTTGCAGAATAACGATGGTTCCTTCTCCTGGTGGAAGGGAATGAAGGGCAGCAGATATATGACTACGGCTGTAGCCGAGATGATGGTTCGTCTGAATGCCATCGCCGGCACGCAAAAGTCAATCTCTAAAATGCTGACTTCTGCCATCAATTATCTCTCCTGGCAGACCGCTCGTGAAGTTAGAGAGATGAAGAAGATGGAGGAGAAGAAGCACAAGGTAAGTCCAAGTGAACAGGCGCTGCATTATCTCTACATTCTCTCAATGGATGGCAGAAAGATGAAGGAGAATTTCGAACAGGACCAGGCTTATCTGCTGGATAAAATGTCGAAGATGACCAGTGATTTCACCATCTATGGTAAGGCACGTGCTGCTGTGGTGCTCGCCAAGAACAGCCAGCAGAATGCTGCTTATCGCGAAAAAGCGGGTGAATATCTGCAGAGCGTGAACGAATATGCCGTTTATCGTGAGGAGATGGGCCGTTATTATGATACCCGTAAGGCACTCTATAGCTGGAGAAACTATAAGATTCCTACTCAGGTATCTGTGATAGAGGCGATGCAGATGCTGAAGCCGAATGACAAGCAAACCATTGAGGAACTGCAGCGTTGGCTTCTGATGTCGAAGCGTACTCAGGTTTGGGATACTCCTGTAAATACCGTGGATGCTGTCTATGCCTTTATGAAAGGTAATGAAAGCAACTGGAACAAGAAGGCAGAAAATGCCGTTTTGAAACTGGATGGCAAGCAGCTTCCGATGCCGCAGGATTCTACGACGTTGGGTTATATCAAGACAGAGAAGGTGGGCAAGGCATCGACCTTGAGCATCAAAAAGAAGAGCGACTATACCAGTTGGGGTGCCGTTTATGCAGAATTTAAACAGCCGCTCAGGGAAATCGCCTCTGCCGAATCGGGCATCAAGGTGCGCCGTGTCATCGTTCCTGCTGAATCGCAGGGCAAGGAAAAGTCTCTGGCTAAGGTAGGCGAGAAGGTAAAGGTAACACTCATCATTACCGCCGACCGTGATTATGATTTCGTGGAAATCGTAGATAAGCGTGCCGCCTGCCTGGAACCAGTCAACCAAAAGAGCGGCTATCAGTGGAATTTGGGATGCTATGTTTCTCCAAGAGACAACACAACAAATTTCTATTTCGATCGTTTATCTAAGGGTAAGCACGTTGTAGAAATGGAATATTATGTTGATAGAAATGGTGAATATCAAGCTGGTTCTTGTTCTGCCCAATGTGCTTATAGTCCTGAGTTCTGTGGACGAGATGCCGCTTATAAGCTAAGCGTACATGAATGAGAAATTAGAAATGAGAAATTAGAAATGAGAAATTGGAAAATAAAAATATAATAATTGACTATGAATAAGATTGATATAAATAAAAGAATAGGGGTGTTGCTGTGTTCTACATTGGTGGCGATGGCTGCCAATGCACAGAAACTGACAACGCAAAATGAGAAGGTGGATTGTGGACAAATTGTTTATCTGCATCCTGTAACGGCTGAGTTTCAGATGAAGAATGATGGTAATCGTTCCTTGATTATCAATGATGTGAAGAAAAGTTGTGGCTGTACTGATGTCTCTTATCCTAAAACAGGTATTCCAGCAGGTGATAGCTTCGTTGTCAAAATGACGTATGATGCCAAACAGATGGGTACTTTCCACAAGCAATTGTTGCTTTATACCAACGCTTCAGAAGAACCATGTCTTTTGACTATGCAGGGAAAGGTAGTAGAAAAAGTTTCAGATTTCGCTGGTAGCTATGATTATATGTTAGGCGCATTGAAGTCTGATGCACAAGATGTGGAATTTGATGATGTGAATCGTGGAGACCGTCCTGTTCAGCGTATTCATATTTTTAATCCAACAGAATCTGCCATGGAACCTGTTGTGATGCATTTGCCAAGTTATTTGACCGCACAGGTATCACCTTCACGCTTGGGACCTCATCGCTCTGGAGAAGTTGTACTGACGCTTGATTCTAAGAAATTGCATGATTTCGGTTTGAACCAGACAAGTATTTATTTGGGAGAGCGACCTGGTGATAAAATATCTTCTGAGAAGGAAATCTCTGTTTCTGCTGTTTTGTTACCAGGATTTGAAGAGATGACTTCCAGTCAGAAGGCGCAAGCTCCAAAGGTTGCGCTGTCAACGTCAACTTTGGATTTGGGTAGTTTCAATGGCAAGAAAAAACTGAAAGGTGAGGTCATCCTGACAAACCAGGGAAAGTCAAATCTGGAAATAAGGAGTATGCAGATGTTTACTGAGGGACTGCAGGTCTCATTAGGAAAGCGAACCATCAAACCTGGTGAATCTGTGAAACTGAAAGTGACTGCCATTGCAGCTATACTCAAAAAGCAGCGTTCAAGAACTCCTCGTGTACTGATGATTACAAATGATCCTGACCATGCGAAGGTGGTTGTAAAAATACAAGTGAAAAAATAATAAGAAACAGGTATGCAGATAGAAATGGATAATGGCAGTGGCTTTTGCTTTGGCGTGACTACTGCCATTAAAAAAGCAGAGGAAGAACTGGCAAAGGGTGTCAAACTATATTGTTTGGGTGACATCGTACATAATGGTATGGAGGTGGATCGACTTCACGAAGCTGGTCTTCTCACCATCGATCATGAGGAAATGAAAAATCTTCATCATGTAAAGGTTCTTCTTCGTGCGCATGGTGAACCTCCTCAGACTTATGCTCTTGCAGAAAAGAATAATATAGAGATTATTGATGCGACTTGTCCGGTTGTGCTTCAACTTCAAAGACGTATCAAAAAGCAGTTCGTGAGCAATCCTGATGCTCAGATTGTTATTTTTGGAAAGAAAGGTCATGCTGAAGTATTAGGATTGGTGGGTCAGACGGAAAGCCATGCTATTGTTGTGGAAAAGTTTGATGAGGTGAAGCAACTGCAGGAAATGGGTAAGTTGGATTTCTCTAAAGATATCTATCTTTATTCGCAGACGACCAAGAGCTTGGATGAATTTCATCGCATTATAGATTATTGTCAGGAGCATATTGTGGATGGAGCTACATTTAAAAGTTTTGATACCATCTGCAGACAAGTGGCAAATCGCATGCCTAATATTGCAAACTTTGCCAGCAAACATGATGTGATTCTCTTTGTTAGTGGCCGGAAAAGTTCTAATGGAAAGGTATTATTCAATGAATGCAAAAGTGTGAATCCGAATAGTTATCAGATAGAGAGTGCTGATGAGATCAATATGGATTGGGTGAAAAATGTGAAGACGGTTGGTATTTGTGGCGCTACAAGCACACCAAAATGGTTGATGGAAGAAGTAATGAATCATTTGAAAAACGCAATCGATCAGTCAGAGTAAACATACATATATAAAAACAGGTGGTAAGGCTTCTCACGAAGACCCACCACCTTCAAAAAACAGTAATTAACTCAAAATTTATAATCTATATCATTACTACCTTGTCATTTGATTGCAAATATATTAAAAAGAAAAATAAATTCCAACTATTTTTCAATGAAAGTTATGATTGTTTAGCTGAAATCTTTTCGTTTAACAGATTTTTGCAAATCTAACGCTATTTTTGTGTTATAGCGGTCTGGTAATGCTGCATCAACCATTCTTTTTGTTGAGGAATAGTCATGTTGCTATTGTCCAGAATCAAGGCGTCATCAGCTTTCTTGAGAGGGGATACCTCTCTATGTGTATCAATATAATCTCGTTCTTCTACATTTTTAAGGATGGCGTCAAAATCGGCTGCCATTCCTTTTGCTTTCAGTTCATCATAGCGGCGCTGTGCTCTAACTTGTGAACTGGCAGTAACAAAAACCTTCAGTTCGGCATGAGGGAACACCGTAGTGCCGATGTCTCTACCATCCATTACGATGCCTTTGGCTTCTCCCATTTTTTGCTGTTGTGCTACCAAGGCTTTTCTGACGAAAGGTATTGCGGCAATAGGACTGACATGGTTGGATACTTCCAGAGTTCTGATTTCTTTTTCTACCAATTCGCCGTTGAGATAGCAGTCTGGAGTTTGGGTGCCAGGATTCAGTTTAAAAGAAATATGGATGTTTGGCATTTCTTTTTCTAAGTTGTCTGTATCTACACTTCCATCTTCCAGAAAGAGATGATGACGCATGGCATAGAGAGCCACCGAACGATACATCGCTCCTGTATCAACATATATGTAACCTATTTCTTTGGCAAGGTCTTTCGCCATCGTACTCTTACCGCAAGAAGAGTAACCATCTATAGCTATAGTAATTTTCTTCATTTTATTGGATATTTATGATATTGTTTCGAATTATAATCTTATAATGTATATGCTAAATTGGCAATGATGCTGCTACTGCTGACGTGATATTTTCCGTAAGCAATATTCAGATGGAAACGGTTGAGATTGATACCTCCTCCAAAAGAAAGTCCTGCTCCATGGCTACTGCCTTTCTCCTCAGAGTTGCTGTCTATTTTCATCTCTTTTGCTCTTCTGAAATTATAGCCTCCACCTATCCATATCTGATCGGAAAGTAAAAGTTCTGCTCCAATCACGGCATGATAGATAAAACTCTTCTCCCAATTGTTGAGATTAACCAAAGTTGCAGAGACCCTTAATGGGGTGTTCGTAAAGCGTTTGCTCACTCCCACTTGTAAATCAATCGGCATCTTGTCATACTCATCCTGATATGCTTTTATCTGTCCGCCCAAATTCTTGGCAGTAGCAGAAATGGACCATTCGTGCTCGGGATCATAATAATTGATACCGAGATCAACACCCACTCCAATAGAATTGTAGTCGCCAATATATGAAGTGATGAATTTGGCAGCAATACCACCAGCAATTTTATCGCTCAACATATATGAAAAGTAACCGGCTATGGTAATGTCCTTGGCAGAAAAATCACCTAAGATGTTATTGTTAGCATCGGTTTCCTTCATGTTACCATAATCCAAGTATTGGGCAGAAACCGCCCAGGATGCTTTTTCCTTGATGATACGATTAAATGAAGCTGAAGCAGTATTGACTCCTGACATATAATTCATATAATTGAGATTAATGGTCTTGTCGCTTACCGATGAAAGTAAGGCTGGATTTTGGAATATGAGAGCTTCGTCATCTTCTATTAAGGTGACGTTATCTCCACCAAGTGCAGCAGCATGAGCACTAACAGGTAGGCGGAGGAAATTATATCCCGTTTGGCTCTCTTGTGCGAGTAATTTTGATGCAAAAAGCGTCAAGAGAGCGAAAAAAACTATTTTTTTCATTTAAATTCTCTAATTATTTTGCAAAGATACACTTTTTTTCAATAATAAGACGTAAATTTGCATTGATTTCGTTTAATATAACGATTGTACACTTCATTTATTGTAGAAGATTCTGCAAAAGAGGAGATTTAAAAGTGGAAATAAAGAAGACTAATAGTGCACGACTGGATAATAAGCGGGGAACTTTTTTCTTGCTGGGTATGGTTATAACTTTATCTTTCGTATTTGTAGGCTTGCAATATCAAAATCATGCATCTGATTCCGATCTTGACTCTGATGATCTGGAGGAGTTAGCACAGGATTTGGAGATGAATATGCCTGCAGAACAAAAGGATATGGTATCGGCAGAAGCTCCTTCTGCGCCCGTTTCTAAATCCATTACGCAGGAGGTGAAAACTGCAGAGGAAACAGAAACTGCTCCTCAAAAAATCAGCAGTACTACAAGTGAACTGGTGATTGGTGATGGTGAAGGGGAAGTGGATGGCTCTGATATCAAAGAGGCTGTGCCAGAAAATGTGGTAGATAAATCCAATTCTGCTGCATTGGCTGAGGCTCCAATCAATTTTACGGTTGTACAGAAAATACCACAATTTCCTGGGGGGTGGTCTGTTTTTATGCAATGGCTTACAAAAAACTTAAGATATCCTCATTCTGCACAACAGAATAAAATACAGGGAACGGTAGTTGTGTCTTTTATCGTCAACAAGGATGGTAGTGTGGCCAATCTGAAAGTGAGTAAGTCGGCAAATCCTATCTTGGATAATGAGGCTATGCGTGTGCTGAAAATGATGCCGAAATGGAAACCAGGAATGGATAAGAACAAGGTTTGTCGTACTATGATTGCTATTCCTGTGGTATTTCAATTGTAACGTGAATCTTAAAAAGATATGTTCGATTAATTAATAATAAATTTAATATATAATGAAGACAGCTGATGAAATTTTAAAGATGGTTAATGAGTTCTTGGACCATTTGTCATACGACAGAAAACCTGAGTCTCTTTACGAACCGATAAAATATGTCCTCTCGATGGGTGGAAAACGTATTCGCCCTACGTTAATGCTTTTGGCTTATAATCTCTATAAGGAAAATCCGGAAGACATCCTCATGAATGCTTGCGCTTTGGAGACCTATCATAATTATACTTTGTTGCATGATGATTTGATGGATAATGCCGATATGCGTCGTGGTCATTTGACTGTCCATAAAAAATGGAATGATAATACTGCCATCTTGTCTGGTGACTCTATGTTGGTTCTTGCCTTTCAACGTATGATGCAGTGTGATACAAAACATTTAAAAGATATCTTGGATCTCTTTACGGTTACAGCATTGGAAATTGGTGAAGGTCAGCAATATGATATGGAGTTTGAAACTCGCAATGACGTAAAGGAAGAAGAATATATTGAGATGATTCGTCTCAAGACGAGTGTTCTCTTGGCTTGTGCTTTGAAAATAGGTGCAATATTGGCAGACGCAAGTGCTGAGGATGCAGACAATCTTTATAAGTTTGGAGAACAAATTGGTTTGGCGTTCCAGTTGCAGGATGATTATCTGGATGTCTATGGTGACTCTAAGGTCTTTGGTAA
Organism: uncultured Prevotella sp.; assembly: GCA_900554835.1. Classification (GTDB taxonomy): domain Bacteria; phylum Bacteroidota; class Bacteroidia; order Bacteroidales; family Bacteroidaceae; genus Prevotella. The sequence goes on from USJD01000057.1 coordinate 9,815, forward strand.
AGAAATAGGAGGTGACATCACTTCTAATAAAAAAACTTATATGCTCATTAATGCCTTCAACAAGGCCAATGATGCGCAGCGTGAGGAATTAACCCGCTGGGTTAGTGCTCGTGATTTTGACAGAAATGAGAAAGTAGATGCTGTGACTCGTCTTTATAATGAGATAGGTATCGATCAGCTGGTGCAAGATAAAATTGCTTATTATTTCGAGCAAAGTAAGAAATTCCTGGATGCTGTTAATGTACCAGAAGAGAAAAAAGAGGAATTGCGCAAGTATGCTCAAAAAATGATGAAACGCCAATATTAATAGGTGTTCGTCGGATTGTTTGTATTGAAAGTAACTTTTTAAAATAGTAGAGGAGATATTCAAGTGCCATATAGGAGACTGCCAAAAACTGATACTGCAAGGCTGAAAGCATTGAAAACGCTTTTGGACAATAATGATACTTATACGGTTAGGGAACGCTTTATTGATTGGAAGACAATCAATAAAGCGCAACCTGCGTATGATAAATTGTTGACTGCTTCAGAGCAGTCTAAGGTCAACTTGAAGGCTCAGACCAGATTTACGGGGAAGATAGATAAATTGCAGAAAAATGCGATGATGTATTTAAGCCATTTCCTGCAAGTCTTATTTTTAGCTGTGGAACGCGGCGAAATCAAACGAAGCTGTCTTACTCTGTATGGACTTGACGAGGAAGCGTCTGCTGTTCCTCATCTCAAAACGATAGATGGACTTTTGGACTGGGGACAGAAAATTATTGCTGGTGAGAAAGCCAGGCTCAAACAAGGTGGAAGACCGATTTATAATCCTACTATAGGCATGGTCTCTACCCATTATGATATATATTGTGAGGCCATTGAAAGGCAACGCATTTTGCAGGATAGGGTGAATGATTCGATAGAAAAACTCAGGTTGTTGAGACCTGCGGTCGATGAGGTGATTTTGGATTTATGGAATCAGATAGAACATCATTTTGTGAATGAACCACCTGAAACCCGTTTTAATCATTGTCGTGAATATGGCATCGTATATTATTATCGGCGCCATGAACCGCATATTTATTAATATGGATTTAAAATATTGATGTATATGAAAATAGTAGATACACATACTCATCTTGATGGTGAGGAGTTTGATGAAGATCGCGCGGAAGTTATTCTGCGTGCGAAGGAGGCTGGTGTCGGCATGGTGTTTCTCCCTGCTATTGATGTGAAGACATCAGAAGCAGTATTGAAGCTAAGTCATGAATATCCTGGCTATGCATATCCTATGATTGGACTTCATCCAGAGGAAGTGAAAGCCGATTGGAAAGAACAATTGAAAAAAATAGAGGCTATTTTGAATGCGCATCTTACAGCTGTGGATGGTTTGAACGGGATTAAGTATAAAAGCGATTACATTGCAATCGGGGAAATCGGACTTGATTTCTATTGGAGCCGTGAGTTTGAAAAAGAACAGCTTGAGGCTTTCGAGAAACAAGTTGAGTGGTCTTGCGAGACGGGACTCCCTCTGATGATACATTGTCGTAAAGCTCAGAATGAAATGTTGCATATATTACGTAAATGGAAAGATAAACTGCCAGGTGGAGTTTTTCACTGTTTTACAGGCAATCAGCAAGAAGCTAAAGAATTATTAGAGTATGATAATTTTGTGCTTGGTATTGGTGGCGTGTCAACATTCAAGAGCAGTCATTTGCGTGAAGACCTTCCTGCAGCAGTTCCTTTGGAAAGAATCGTTTTAGAGACAGATAGTCCTTATATGGCTCCTGTTCCATATCGTGGTAAGCGTAATGAAAGTGCCTTTGTAGTACAAGTCATGAAGACCTTGGCAACTGCTTATGGTGTCAGTGAAGAAGAGGTTGCAAAGGTGACTAATGAGAACGTAGAACGTGTTTTTGGCGTAAAAACGGGACAATTGTCTTAAAGAAATATAAAAAGAATAGTTATTTATGGTATTTTGCCCGAAAAGCGATAATTTTGCAGTCCGAATTGCGATGCTATGTTTATCATGGTATTGTTTGATTTGGTATTTAATAGCGTCTATGACGGCAGATGAAGGAAAGGTGCTCGAGTGGCTGAAGAGGCACGCCTGGAAAGCGTGTAACCGGCAAAACCGGTTCGGGGGTTCGAATCCCCCTCTTTCCGCTGTATCTTATTTTAAATAATATGAAGAAATATACATTTATTGCGCGTTTCGCAATATTGATATTTATGATATCTTCTTCTTTACCGATATTGGCACAAGAAGAGTCGATGGGATTCCATCAAGCACTTAAGACTAAGTTTATTGAGGGAAATGCAGGCTTTATGTCGCTTGTTGCCATAGCTTTAATTATTGGCTTGGCTTTCTGCATAGAGCGAATTGTCTATCTGAGTCTTTCTGAAATTAACGCTAAGCAGTTGATGGCTGATCTTGATGTGAAAGTAGCTGCGGGTGATATTGAAGGCGCAAAAGAATTGTGTCGTAATACCCGTGGACCTGTTGCCTCTATCTGTTATCAGGGCCTGCTGCGCATCAAGGATACGATGGGTGATATAGAGCGTTCGGTTTCAAGTTATGGCTCTGTGCAGGTTGCTAATTTGGAAAAAGGATGTTCGTGGATTACTCTTTTCATTGCAATGGCTCCTTCTTTAGGCTTTTTAGGTACCGTCATTGGTATGGTTATGGCTTTTGATCAAATTCAGCAAGCTGGAGATATTAGTCCTACGATTGTGGCTTCTGGTATGAAAGTCGCTTTGTTGACAACTATTTTTGGTATCATAGTTGCTCTGATTTTACAGGTCTTCTATAATTATATCTTGTCTAAGATCGAACATATCACCAGCCAGATGGAGGAATCTGCGATTTCTCTGATGGATATTATAGCAAAGTATAAAGATGAAAATTAGTAATATTAAGAAATGGTCAACAGAAAAGTTGTCACAGTCCATATTCTATGTGTTGGTAGGTTTTGCTGTGATTACTTTTTTCCTGTTCTTCTTTGTAGGATATGATATGCCTTTCGAGGAGAACCCGGATTTTAATGCTCCATTTTTTACTAATCTTTTATTGGTTACCATGTGGGTATTTTTCCTCTTGGCCTTATGTCTGGCAATATATTCGTTTGTTAGGGCAGGTAAAAGAAAGTCCAAGGGTGAGATGAAGATGAATGGTATTCCTGCAGGGAATATTGTTTGGGTTACATGGGGAGGAACTTTGGCATTGTTGGTTTTAACGTTCGTCTTGGGTTCCTCAGGAATGATTTTGATTAATGGACAGGCTTTTACTGATTGGTTGTGGCTTAAATTATCAGATATGTTTATATGGTCTTCTGCCACATTGTTATTGTGTGCTATAGGAGCAGTTTTATTTGGTGCTACACGTTATATCAGAAAAGACCGTAAAAGATTTAAAAAGTAATTATGTTTGTTAGACGAAATAAAAGGCAAGTTCCTGGAGTGAACACCGCTTCAACAGCAGATATTTCTTTTATGTTGCTGATATTCTTTCTTGTCACGACTTCAATGGATGTTGACAAGGGACTTTTTCGTCTATTACCTTCTCCTGAACCTCAGAAACAGTTGAAGACTGAAACGATAGTAGATAAGAATACTTTGATGGCTTTGCATGTTACTGCCGATCATCGTTTGCTCTTGAATGATAAGCCTATTGAGGTTTCTCGACTGAAAGGTGAAATCATTCGGTTTGTTAATCGTTTAGGCAATCGCCATCTCATTTCTATTGAGAGCGACAGAGAGGCAGATTATGACTTGTACTTTCAAATGCAAAACCAAATCATGATGGCGTATAATGAAATACGCAATCAATATTCTATGAAGCATTTTGGAAAGGCATTTGATGCCCTGAGCTCCTCACAAAAGGAGAGCGTTAGAAAGAACTGCCAGCAGCGCGTGACGGAGTCTTATGCGAATGCATCGGTTGGTTCTGATAAGCGAGTCGATGCAATGGCAGAAGAGCAAGAGCATTCTGAAGAGAAAGGAGGCAAGCAATGAGTATGGGTTTTAAAAGACGTTCTCATGAAGTTCCTGGCTTGAATACGTCTTCATTGCCGGATTTGATATTTACCGTACTTTTTTTCTTCATGATAGTTACTCACATGAGGCATGAAACGGTTAAGGTTAAGTTTCAAGTACCACAGGGAAAGGAACTGACAAGATTAACCAAAAAGTCTGCTGTTACTTATCTTTATATAGGAAGGCCTATTTCTGCTGCTACTCAGCCTCAGAATGATTCTGCTTGTGTTCAGATGAATGATAAGTTAATAACTCCTTCTGAAATCCCTGATTATATGAGTGCAGAGAAAAAGCGAATGAGTCCTGAAGACTTGCAGGCAATGGTCGTTTCAATCAAAGCGGATAAGTATTCTAAAATGGGGGTTATTATTGACGTTAAGCAAGCTTTACGCCAATCAAAAGCCCTTAGAATCAATTATTCTGCTGTAGATAATGGAAAATAATTAAAAATTATAATTAAAGTTGCATAAAAAGTTGCGAATATTAAATTTTAGTAGTAACTTTGCACTCAAATTATTATAATTATGTCAAAACAAGTATTAGATTCATTAGACAGAAAGATCCTGAAGTTAATTTCTCAGGATGCACGTATTCCATTTTTGGAGGTTGCACGAGCTTGTAATGTAAGTGGTGCAGCCATTCATCAGCGTGTTGCTAAATTGACAAACTTAGGCATTATCAAAGGCTCTCAGTTTATTATAGATCCAGAGAAGATAGGTTACGAGACCTGCGCATACGTGGGATTGTATTTGAAAAATCCGGAGAATTTCGACAAGGTTGTTGCTGAGTTGAAAAAGATTCCAGAAGTGGTGGAATGTCATTATACGACTGGTGGCATGGATATGTTCATCAAGATATATGCTTCCAACAATCATCATCTCCTGGAAATTATTCATGATAAGCTCCAGCCTTTAGGCTTGTCCAGAAGCGAGACTATCATTTCCTTTAATGCTGCGATTAATCGTCAGTTGCCTTTGGCTGATATGGAGGATGAAGTAGTAGAGGATGAAGATGTGGAAGATGAAATTATCAACTAATCTATATTATAATAAAAGCAGCATGTTATTTGTGAAATTGATATGCTATTAAAATAAAAAAGCCAGTTCCTAAGGAACTGGCTTTTTATATATTCTCTAATATATATATTGTATAAGTAAAAGATGATTCTTAGCGTTTCCCAACGCCTTCTTGTTTTAATTCTGATGCAAAGATACATGAAACTTACATTTTATAGGGGTAATATTTGTTTTTATAAAGGGTAATTTTTGATTTATAAGTAGAAAAAACGAATTGTTACCTCAAAATATGTTATTTTTATACCTTAAAAGTACAATTATGGCAAGAAGCAAGAAAACATCAGAGTCACTATTTCCATTCATGAACATTCTCATCGCCCTGTTACTGAAGAATGGGCAACTCCGTACCATGCAGCATTACAAGGCAACTCTCAACAGCTATATGCGATTTCGAGCTGGCAAGGACATTACATTCAAAGAGATAGATGCAGAAGAGATGCAATCCTACGAGGCATATTTGAAGAATGTGGCAAAGGTATGTGCTAACACCAGCTCCTTCTACCTTCGCATACTACGTGCCACCTACAATAAAGCCGTGGAGAAAGGTTATACCACCCAGCAAAATCCTTTCAAGAATGTCTATACAGGTATCGCCAAGACCAATAAGCGGGCCATTCCGACAGCATCCGTCAGCAGCATCAAGCATATAGGCTCCACACAAGACCTCACACCCAACCAAGAATTGGCAAGAGACACATTCCTGATGTGCTTCTATCTGCGAGGCATCTCTTTCATCGACTTGGCACATCTCCGCAAGTCCGATCTCAAAGACGGTTTTGTCTCTTACACCCGAAGCAAGACAGGGCAACGCATCTCTATTCGTTGGGAGAAGGAAATGCAGGATATTGTTGATAAATACCAAGCACAAACCATCTCTTCCCCCTATCTCTTTCCTTTTCTTGCATATTGTGCTACCAACCACAAGAATGGCACAATGAAAGACAAGAGACAGGACGACCTGCGCCTATACCATAATGCCGAGTCACGCATCACATACCATCTCAAAAAGTTGGGGGAGAAAATCGGTATCAATTGTAAATTGACCCTTTATGTCGCACGCCACTCATGGGCTACTACGGCAAGAGACAAAAATATCTCGCTTTCTGTCATTAGCAAGGCTTTAGGGCACAATTGTGAAACCACAACCCAAATATATCTCCGTTCCATTCAGTCTTCAGAAGTGGATGATGCCAACGCTGAAATACTTGCGTTGCTCTAAGTAAAAATGTGAATCAAAATAAGAGATATGGCTGATTGAACCAAAATGAACCAACTTTCTGAATCTCTATGTAAGAGATACTGAATCAGACTGCAAAAATAAGAAAAATATTGTAAATAAGCGAATTACGCGTGTTAAAAAAATAATATCACACCACGAAATTCAACAATTATTCAGTAATGATTTTGGATAAGTCTTAGTACCCACCCCGATTATCAGGGAGTTACGAAGTTTTCTGTATCTCTTACATAGAGATTCGGAAAATGAATAGAAACTATAAATATGGCTTTCATATAAGCAGAGCGTATGACACACAATTTGCTAAACACGGGCTTGCTTGCATCATGTATGCAGAAGGCTGAAAGACATAGGAGTATTGAAGATTAGTGGAAGTTAGTCTATTGATTTTTCAATGCGGTGATACATATCACACCCCCAATAACTCGGGAAGAGAAATCTTTTCAGGGGAAGCCGAGATGTGTTCTGCGACCAAATGCGTTTAACGTTTTATGTGGTACATAGTCAAGACAGATGTTTTCACTGAGCAAAAATCAATAGATTTGTTGGGTGAGAAATTTAAAGATACAATTGTTGACTTCTACTTTCCTATGGGAAGAAGAACCTACAAAAATGAACTGGGCGAGAAAAAAGTACGTTTCACCCCAGTCTTGCAAGGACTGTTTTTCATCCGAGTACAGAGTGAAAAACGTTTGGAGAGCATTCTTTCCCAATATGGCTACTTCATGTATAAGGGTGTTGATTATCGTGCGAGAAGTGCCGAGGTGGTAGAGCGTACCTTTTTCACCAAGGCACATATTCTTTGTGCCGATAGCAAGTCTCGAACATTGGATGAAATCGTTAAACGAGCGAAGATACCCGATGATGATATGGAACGCTTCATCTATTACAATGACAAGATAGCCGATGGCATCGAGGGATTGAGTATTGTTGACAAGCGATATAGTGACCTCGTCAAGGTGAATGATACCATCCGTATTCTCAGTGGTCCGATGGCTGGCTGGGAAGGTGTTGTCAAGCAAGTCAAGCATAAGGGCAAGAAAGACCGTCATCTTTTTGTGCGCTTTGGAAACAATCATTGTCTCAATATCTCCAATGTCCGTCAATACGACATGCAGATAGTGCATGAGGCAACAGAGGGTGCCAAGCCTGAGGCAGTGGGCGCATGGCGTGCCATTGACCAGATGATAGGTTATTTGCAGGCAAAAGATCCAAAGGGAAATGCTTCTGAAACATTGCGCAATCATTTCAAGGATTATCTGAAAAAGTTGACTGTCTATCGCAATCGCCATTCTTCAGATATAGCATATAACAAAAAGGTTACTAAGAAGATAGCATCTCGTCAACAAGAGGTTTTGAGCAATATCGATGATCCTATGCGCAGTAACTTCCGTATCCTCGCTAATTACTTCAAGGCAGCTGGTGGAACTGTAGAGCAAGGGCTGAAGGAACTGATACCAGATACAACTCTTCGTCCGTTCCTTACCCCAACTTCTGGAATCGCCCTCCCACAAGGACAGGACTACGCTGTCTTGCATCATGATGGTATCACGGAGTTTGTCCACCGTTGTAACCTTCGGGAATTTTTCAGAGGCAAGGAGTATGAGGCAGACAAATATGCTCCAGTCTTCGATGAGGACTATGAATATTATGCTCATTTCGCCCTGTTAGAGACGGATGGTGGAAAGATAAAGGCTATCTGTTCATGGGGAGGTTTCTATGATTATTATGCTTCGCAAAATAAGGAAGAGCGAGAAATATTCCATGCAAACTTGCAGTCGAAGAAATATCCTCGTTTATTATACCTGCTCACACAAAGCGAGTATAAGTTTGAAAAGGTCAATGGCATAGGTGGCTTTTCGATAGAAACAGACATCGACTATACGAATGATATAGATGCAATGGCAAAGGCAGTTGCCAAAGCATTCAACATTCAATATTCAACATTTAACATTCTTGTAGCAGCAGCTGTGGAAATGTGGCAAGGAGCACGCATGTTGGTTTGGCGACAGTTGCTCCAGCGTTACGTCCTGCTCCATAAGGTGCCAGTCATTGACCTCCCATCCGTAATCACTCATGATTCAAAAACGGAAGAGGCTTTTGTAAAGGCTGACGGCAAACTCGACATAAATAATATTTCAGAAGCTTTGGCAAAGGCAAGAAAAACCATAGAGGAGTATTTAGAAAATGGAGAACTGGCAGATGCCGTTTTCAAGTTCCTTTCCGCCTCCTTGGTCTTTTCTTCCCATTTTGCTCAAGACGAGTTATATAATTATATCACAGAAACATTCAATCCTGACTACACTTTCACCGAGCTGTTTGATGAAATCATTAATCACCTCAGCAAGAAGAGTTGTCCCTCGTTGGTAAGCCATCTGCGCAAAGGAATGGTTGAGTTGCAGGAACAGGAATCTTGGACCTACTTCAAGTTCCCCTCATTTCTCAAACAAACGAGGATGATTGCTAAGACGGTGAAATAACCAACTAATCGCACCCGACACGAAGTTTGTCAGTAGGGTTGTTGTCGCCATTCGGGTCGTTATCTTCGCTGTACTTCACGAGGCTGATGCTCTTCACCAAGTTG
>USJD01000058.1 GCA_900554835.1 uncultured Prevotella sp.
GTCTAGAAAAAAGTTAGCACCGATATGAAAGTCGATGAATGGACATCAGAAGATGTACACACCTCAGGAGGTGGTGAATTCCCTCCTTGCGCTGGACTTACCTCCAACGCCCTCCCCGAAGCTCAAAGCACTGTAGCCGCAGAGAGTTCACAAACAGGGGTGTCCACCAGATATGCCCATATAGCCACTAAGCCTCAGATACAAAAAGAAGAAGAAATTTCTCATTGGTATGCCTTGCGTACCACTTATGGCAGAGAGAAAAAGGCATACGACTACTTGACTGCCAAAGGCATCACGGCTTTCTATCCTACCACTAATGTAGTAAAACTTATAAAAGGTAAGCGCAAAGTCGTTACTGAGTCACGTTTACCCAACATCTTCTTCGCCCATGGTACTGAAGAACAACTTAAATCTTTTGTTTACGATAATGTAAATCTCCCCTTTCTCCGTTTTTATTATCGCCACATCCATGTTGGGCGTAGAATCGAGAAGACACCATTGATAGTTCCAGATTATCAGATGGAAAGCCTCAAAATCATCTGTGCAGCCGATGCAGACAACACCATTGTGTCATTAGGTGAAGTTCCAAAATTCGAAAAAGGGCAGTTGGTAAAGGTTATTGATGGCGCATTTAAAGGAGTGACAGGAAGAGTTGCACGCTGGCAAGGACAACAGAGAGTTGGAGTTGTGGTAGATGATTTAGTTACAGTATGTACGGCATATGTGCCAAGTGCATTTTTAGAGAAAATGAATTATAATGTTTAAAATTTACGATTATGTCACAGAACAAAACAGTTATCCAAGGTTTAGAACCAGGAAATGCTAATGCTAGCAATAATTTTGGTGGAGAATCTTCCGGCTTTTATTCTAGAAGTGGTCAGTCTAATGCTCGTGGTACGGTAGTACCAGGTATGATGGTGCATGAGGGAGGTGCTAATGCCAATGTGCCGCAGAGTGGTCAGTCAAAACCAAGAACTATAAATCCCGGAAAGCCAGTAGTGGGGTTCTTGTATTCAATCTCAAAATCTCCAGCAGGTGAGTTTTGGCCATTGCAAATTGGGAGAAATACAATAGGACAAGGAAGTGACGCAGACATATGTTTGTTGGAAGGTACCGTGTCTATCAATCATGCTGTGTTGGTAGTGCGCCAAATCAAGAATACTGGTGGTATCATCGCTGCTATTACTGATACCCAGTCTACCAATGGAACTATGCTGAATGGAGAAACCATCGGATTTTCGGCAGTGGAATGTCATAATGGCGATATTATTACCATCGGCGATAATTATGAATTGTTCTTGATCCTTGTAGATTCTGCGAAGTTGAAACTATCGGTTTCTCCTAATTTTATCCCTGTGGAGAGTGAGGATGAGGTTGATGATCCTGAGGATATTCCAAGCTTCCCTGGTGGAGCGACAAACCCTGGTGGTTTTGAACAACCTTATGATGGACCTTCTCCTTGGGGTACCAATGGCTATAATCCTGCTTCTGGCGGTACAGTTGGGATGGATGGTTCCATGACGGGTAATAATCATGGCGGTACAATTTCTATGTAACATTATCTGATTAGAAAATGTCATTATATAAAATTCAAGGTAAGGCAGAGAAGCGCAAAGGCATCTACTATGAGTTTGATTCTGAAGATGAACCTTTGGGAGTTGGTGGCATGGGCAAGGTCTACAAGGGGCGCTGTGTGGATGAACGAAATGGTGTTGTTAAAAACGTTGCTATCAAGTTTATGTATGACGACCTTCCTCCTTATGCCATAGAGAAAGCTCGCCGTGAGGCCGCCATTCAGTTTCGCCATGAGAACTTGGTGGAAATGTTGGGATTCATTGAGACAGAGGATGCCAATGTGCTCGGTGAGGTTCAACATCACTATCACGTGGTGAGCGAATTATTGCAAGGTGTATCGTTGGATTCTCTGTTTACGGGTAAACTGGTTGACCAACAAGGTAACTTTGTGCCTTTTGCAGAAAAGTTGTTTAGGAACTATCAGCAAGATGTAAACCGTTTTTCTGTAGGCATCGTAAAGAACATCCTGTCGGGACTCATGATGATGCACGATGCAGGGTTTATACATCGAGACATAGACCCAACCAATATTATGATAACGACGGATGGACATGTGAAGTTGATAGACTTTGGAATAGCTAAGCAGATAAAATCTCTCACTACAAACGACAAGCACCTCACCCAGGCAGGACAGTTTATTGGTAAGCCTGAGTATGCTGCTCCTGAACTAGTGTTAGGTGCCATTGATGAGCAAAACCAGACTACGGATATTTATGCTGTAGGTATTTTGTTGTTTCAATGCTTGGTGGGGCATGTTCCTTTTGAGGGAGACCGTAGTGATATTCTTCAGAAGCAATTGCATTCTCCTTTGCCATTAAAACTTGTAAAGCACAAAGGTTTGCGGAAGATAATAGCCAAGGCAACAGAAAAGTCGCGTGCCAAGCGCTATCAGAGTGCTGCCGAATTTAGGGTGGCATTGGAACAAGTTGATTTGAATGGAAGTGGTTTTGAATGGAAACCTCTATATAATTATATAATAGGTGGTGTTGCTGTCTGTTTAGTGGGCGTAGGCGGCTTTACTCTATTATCGGGTGGAAACGACGATGGCAAGTCTACCCCTAGTGACATTCAAGCCACCCCTTATTATAGTTCGGCTATGGCAGAGTTGAATTCTCCAGCGACAGTTGCTGATGGCTTGAAAAAGTTGAATGAATTGTCGGCTAATGGCAATGATAGTGCTACCTATATGTTGAGTAGATTGATGTTTCGTAGCAAGATGGTAGATGATTTTTGTCCAGACTCCATCAAGCGAATTCAGGATAGCACCAAGATGTCTGTGGATAATAATAAGGCTCATGATTTGTTGGTTTTGACCATAGAGCAAAATCCTAACAATTACCATGCATTATATGAATTGGCCTGTGATTATTGGAAAGCCGACCAACGCACGGAAGCTGTCTCGGAACGAGATGGTGTGAAGGCTGAAAAATATTTCAATCAGGCTCGTACCTATGCGGCACAGGCACATGATGCTACCTATCTAACCATGATTGATGCCTATCTCGCCAAGATAACGGAATGGAAAGAAAACCTGCAAAAAATTAATTCTAAAAACTGATAGATATGGCAAATCCAGTAAGGAAAACTGTTGTACAGCGCAAGAATGATCCATATTTGTATCTGTTTGTCATGGGAGAGTGGTATTGCTACAATCCTAACGATACACCTTTGGGCAGTGGAGCAATGGGCGATGTATACAAAGGTTATCGTTGTAAGAATGGAGCAATGGTGGCTATTAAGAGGGTGAAGGATTATTATGCCAATAATAAGATGATTCGTGAGCGTGCTAGGCAAGAGGCTTCTTTGGCTTTTCGCCACCCTAATCTGGTTGAGATGATAGGTTATTGCGAATATGCCCCCGACAATGGGCCTATCTTTATCTTGAGTCATTTTGTGCATGGTGAAGACATAGATAAGTTTATCAAAAATTTTGCCGATTCACCCAACCGTGTGGAGAAAATATGCAATGCCATCTCATCTGTGCTAGATGCCTTGGATTATGTACATTCCCGAGGGGTGATACATCGTGACATCAAGCCTTCTAACATTATGATAGAGAATGAATCGAACGTAAGACTTATGGACTTGGGTATTTCAAGGATGAATGGCGGTAATAAATTCTCGCAGTATGGATTTATCGGCACTCCTCAGTATTCTGCTCCCGAACAGATAAGACGTGAGGAAGGAAATGGAGCTAGCGAAATCAATGCTACCACGGATATTTATGAGCTAGGTATCACCTTCTATGAGTTATTGGCTGGCAATAATCCAATGGATCAACCTTCTGAGGCAGAAACGTTAGCCAAACAAATTAAGGAACCTTTGCCTGCAAGCGACAAGATACCTGCTAAACTGATGCGTGTCATTTGGAAAGCTACGGAGAAGGAACAGGCTAAGCGCTATCAGACGGCATTGGAGTTTAAGGCAGCTATTGCTGAGGCTTTGCTGCCAGATCCACCATTGTCTGAGAAAATCGGCAAATGGGTAGAACAACATGTTCTGTTAATCGTTCTGTCGACCGTAGCGTTAGCTGTTGTCATATTTATAATAACCCTCATAATGATTTAGAATATGGAATTACAAAAGATATGTTCTTCTGACATCAGCATGTTAACAGCTTTTGCTGAGTCGAGAATCGGTGGAAGACCAGAAAACCAAGATTCTTATGGATGGAAGAACACCAAGTTGGGATATTTGGTTACTGTCTGTGACGGTATGGGCGGTGGTCCTGGTGGAAAGACTGCTTCATCGATTGCTGTGCAAGAAATCTTGGCAGGAGTTTCTGAGTCGATGGGGGATGAAGCAGTGGCCAACGTTATCATCAAGGCTATACGTAGAGCCAACATGGCGATAATCGAGAAAGGCAATGAAAACGCAGCATTGAAGGGTATGGGCTCTACAGCCACAGTGCTCTTGCTTTCGGATAAATCGGCTTTTGTGGCTCATGTGGGTGATAGTAGAGTATACCAGCTGAGAGGACAAAGTAAGGTGTTTAGAACTTTCGACCACTCTATGGTGTTCGAAATGGTGGCTCAGGGCGTGATAACCGAAGAGCAAGCTCGTTTGTCAGCTCAATCGAACGTCATAACCAGGGCTTTGGGCATCCAACCTGATGTGGAAGTCGAAGTGTATGAGCTTCCTTATGAAAAAGGCGACCGTTTTGTGCTCTGCACGGATGGAATACATGGCACGATGCCAGAGAAAGACCTCGTAAAAATGCTGACGGATAAGAAACGTAAGTTGGGTGCTATGGTAGATGATGTGGCAACGTATGTGGACAATTTGGGACGCTCTTCTGGTGGAGGACATGACAACCTAACCTTGGCTGTCGTGGAAATGAATATAAATTCTAAAATGAAAGCTAAGATGACAAGACAAACAAAAACAATCATTGGTGGCTTATTGGCATTGGTCATCATTAGTGTGATACTGAATTTAGTGCAATGCAGCAATGCTGCTACCAAGGGAGGTGCAAGTGCTTCTTTGGATAGTTGCCAAGTGTTGAGAGATTCATTGAGTCATGCTAACAAGACATTGAAGAGTATAGACTCTTTGTTACAGAAAGATAAGGCTGGCGATGGACAATTTAAGAAACAAGTAAAAAAAATTATAAACAATTCAAACAAATAAGCGTATGAAAGTTTATTCGATTGGTAGAGAGCATGGTTGTGATATTTTCATCAACGACAATACTGATGTCATCAGTCGTCGTCATGCTGTATTGAATGTATCTCCTTCAGGCAAGATGACCATTGTAGACCAAAGTCACAATGGCACTTATGTGAATGGCATCCGTATTTCCCCAAATGTTCCAGTCCCCGTAACTCGAAAGGATAATATTTCTTTTGCCCATGTGGCACGTTTGGATTGGAATATGGTACCAAAGGGTAATTCTTCTATCTTAAAATATGTGGTAGTCGGTGTCGTGGCTCTTATAGTTGTCATTGGTGGCGTTGTTGGCTATTGTACATTGGGAGGAGGTTCATCTTCAAATATGACTACGGTTGTTGCTGATACTGTTAATAAGGCTGATTCGTTGAAGAACGAGCAAGCAAAGAAAGACTCGATAGCTAAGGCGAAGAAAGATTCTGTGTCTACTGCTCCAAAGTCTAAAAGCAAGAAACCTGTTGGGAGAAGGAATTCGGAAACTGGCAAGAAAGTTGAGAAGAAGGTAGACAAGAAAACTGAGAAAAAGCTAGAAAAGGAGAAGAAGGCAGAGGAGAGCAAGCCAAAGAGACTCCGTTAATTATATGATTATTAACTTAAAACATTAGGACTTATGAGATTATTGAAAATAGGTCGCGACTCTAGTTGCGACATCGTCCTACAGAGTGCAAAGGTAAGTTCTCTTCATGCAGAACTTACTCTGCTCAATAATGGTGACATAACAATAGAAGATAAAGGAAGCCATAATGGCACTTTCATTATGAATCAACCCATTAAGCCTGGCAAACCTGTAAAGGTGCGCCGTGGAGATGCTATCAGATTTGCAGATGTGGAACTACAGTGGAGCCAAGTGCCAATGCCAGAGGATAACTCGGCATATAGAGCTATTTATGGCATTGGTAGCCATTTTAATAATGATATTCAGATTTCGGGGGCTACCGTAAGTCGTTATCATGCCACGATAAAGCAGGGTAAGGATGGAAAAATATATCTTTTCGATCATAGTAAGAATGGTACTACGGTCGATGGTGTAAAGGTGCAGCCTAATACAGCCATACGTCTCAAGAAATCTTCGGCGGTAGTATGTGGTGGTGTGCCTGTAGACTTAAGCCAGTTGCCATGGCCAAGTACAGCATGGAAATATGTGATAGGTATTGCCGCTGCCATTATCTTGATAGTTGGTGTAGGCTTTGGAACTTGGAAGTTGTGGCCTACAGGTGGAAAGACTTGGGACACGGAGGCTATCAACAATAGATATAGTTCTTCGGTAGTTATGTTAGTTGGACTTTACCATTATGAGGTGTCTGCAGATGGACTTTCTTCGGAGAATTTGGAAGCCTTGGGATTCCCTACGGAATTTGTATTCATTGACGGAAAGCCTTATAATAAGAAGGCTTTGACCGAAGAGCAGTTTAATCGTTATTGCACCTATACTGGTACAGGTTTCTTTATTTCTGATGACGGCCAGATTGTAACTAATTTGCATGTAGTGAAACCATGGTTGTTTAATGAGTCGATTGCTACATTTGAAAATTGGTATCGTCAGCAGTTTGCCAAGGTCGCTGAGACGAGGGCGGCTGTATTGGCTGGTATGGGAATCTCGCCAGAAGGCCTTTCTGCTTACATATCCCAGATTAAGATTAAGGGTGTGAGTGATGGTGTTCTGTTGGTACCTCAAGGTAAGTTCTTCTCTTCCGAAAATGCCATCAAGTGTACAGTGCTGTCAGCTGGAGATGAAAAAGAAAAGGATGTAGCTTTGATTCAGAGCGACAAAATGGAACTGCCAAATAAATATTCCACTTTTGTAAATGTCAAGGACTCTATGGAGATGTCGGATGATGCGCTCGCTGTGGGTAAGACCATGTTTACGATAGGTTTCCCTCATGGCATGAGCCTTCAGGACATGCAATCGGAAAAAGGTCTCCAAGTTTTCTGTCATACGGGGCATATCAGCCAGGCTAGTGGCGAGTTCGGGTTTAACTTCGATGCCGTTTCTGCTGGTGGTGCCAGTGGTTCCCCAGTTTTCAATGATAAGGGTATGCTCATCGGAGTGCTGCATGCTGGCGTCTCTAAGGAAAACATTACAGAGGCAATTAAGGTTAAATATGTGAAGGAATTGTTGGATAATCCACATAAAAAATGATAAGTTATGAAGAGAATACTATTTTTAATGGTCGCTTTATGTGCATTGGGGATAGAATCTAGAGCCATCGTGGTGCAAAAGGTTTATTTGAAGGATGGATCGGTTCTTAATGGTTATATTCAACGACAGGAAGGTGACGGAAAACTCACTATCCATACGGATAATGCAACCATCTGTATCAACAATGGCAAGGCTGCTGTTGCAGGAGAACAGGCTTATGGTGAGAATGCACTAAGCCAAGCTTGGAAGGAATGGGCTGAGAAAAACGATGAGTTTCAGGGAGTTAAAGGCAACAGAACGTTGTGGCTTGGTAATGTACTAGTCAATGGTGTGATGAAGGCGTCGATGGTTAAAATTCTTGAGAGCGGCGCTACCGTCAAGTATTTGGAAATGAGCCCTAATACTTATAAAGTGGATTGGAAAAATGTAAAGGCTATCAAGGGCGATAAGCGAAACAAAACGGCCTTGTCGGGCATTAACAGAATCTATCAGTTAAGGAATGGTGAACAATGTGAAGGACAGTATGCTGAGGAAACAGATACAACATTGAGTCTCTATCTTGCAAATGGAAGTGTTCGCTCGTTCAAGATAGATGATGTAATAAAGTATGTTTTTAAGTCTATCAATCCTAATCAATCCTTGTTTGAGCAAAGTCCACTTATTGACATCGTGAAAACTAATCATGCTGAATATCGTGGCGTGATTATAGAGCAAAATTATTCTTCCAAGAAGGATAATGAAAACTACGTGTTGATAAGTTTGGAGTCTGGGGCAATACAGAGTGTTAAGGTTTCGGATATTGTTGAGACAATGAAAGAGGAAAACAAGCAGTATAGTCCAAAGTTCGACATCGTACTGAATCCTGATGAGGTGGTTGTCAACCGTTTGCCTGTGGAATATGTCAAGGTTGCGGAAGTGGACGGAGTGCTTGTCCTAGACAGTTTAAGTCATAAGGTTGTTATGCAGAAAGATAATTTGAAACCAACTCAGATTGTTGTTGAGAGTAATCTTTCTGATGGTAAAAACATTGATATGTGGCAACTGGTAAAAGTAACCAAACTGGCAAGTAAAAAGAAAACCACTTATCAGTTTACTTATAAGGATTTGGTTAACTCAGTGGTTCATGCCAAGAAAATAGAAAAGAGTGTAAACAATACCACACGCATGGAATATCAGGTGGAATTGACAGGAGTGTATGCTCTTTACGATGCCCAAGGCAAACGGGCGATACCAATTATCGTTAAGAAATAAATATCCTAAAATCGTGAGCAAATGAACTTAAGAGAAGTTACTATTGGTCGTTCAAGAGATTGTGATATTTTCCTAGACCCACGTTGTCAATACGCAAGTGGGCATCATGGTGTAATCTATTCTGATGGCAACCAATTGATGTTTAGAGATACGAGCAGTAATGGTACAATGATTAATAATATTAGCGTGCGCCATCGAGCTGTGCCTATTAAGCGTGGTGATATTATCATGCTTGCAGGTAAATATCAGTTGAATTGGAACCAAATAGATTCCTTCTTCCCTTATGCTCAGCAACGACCGGTAGACATGGGAACTATAATAGAGAGAAGTCCAAGTGTGCTTTCCCTGGAAAATTCTACTGATGTACTCAACAAGTGGAGTTGGGGAGCCTTTGGACTTTATCCTATTTGGGGGTTGTTTAATGGATGCTGGTGGAGCATCTTGGTATCGTTCTTCTTGGGTTTCTTGTATCCGATTCCTAATGTCATTTTTGGTATTTATGGTAACAGATGGGCATGGCATAACCGTACTTGGCGCGACATGGCAGACTTTACTTCTACACAGTCTAAGTGGACTGTGTGGGGGATAGTCTTTGCTTGTCTGGGATTGTTGTCTTTCTTGTTGTTGATATTCCTCTATGTGGGAATATTGATGGCTTTGTAATTACATAATATGTTTATTCTTCAATCTAATATAATTCCTCTTCTTGGAGTAGCAGAGACAAAGCAAGGAGGACGACCGGAGAACCAAGATGATTTGGGCTTTGTAGAGACTCCCTTAGGCTTCTTGCTCGTAATTTGTGATGGCATGGGTGGCGGACCGGGTGGAAAAACAGCCTCTTACATTGCAAAATACGAAATCATGAAGTCGCTATGTGAATGCGACCCCCAAATGCAGCGTAGCAGTGCTTTAAGAATGGCTATTGGTAAGGCTAATGATGCGCTTGCTGATAAGGTAAGGCAGGTGCCTGCTCTGGCAGGTATGGGTGCCACATTGGTCGCTATTCTGATTAACCGACAATCGGCAGTTATCGCTCATGTAGGCGATAGTCGTTGTTATCGAATTCATAAAAAACAGATGGTGTTTTGTACACAAGACCATTCTTTAGTCGGAGAATTGGTTCGGAAAAAAGTACTGACACCAGAGCAAGCTCGTACTTCTCCACAATCAAATGTTGTATCGAGAAATCTAGGTCATCCTGTCAATAATTTACCTCAGATAGATGAGGTGCCTTTTAAGAAAGGTGATCGCTTTGTACTTTGTACCGATGGTGTTTGGGGCGCTATGCCTCATGAAATGCTTTTAAAAAGGTTAGTCGCTAAAGATGCAATAAAGAAAATTGTGGGTAATTTGTCTTTGGAGATAGACCAAATAGGTTTTTCGAAAGGTGGTCATCACGACAATCACACTTTGGGAGTTATTGAACTACAATGCGACTCTTTGATGAAAGACAAAATGGATTTCTACAAAAGAATCTTACTAATATTCTCTTTGTTAGTGATAGCTGTTGGAGTGATATTTTTCTTTCCAACAAAAAAGAATGTTACTAAGCCTGTAGCTTCAAGTTCTGGAGTATCAACTTCTATGGGAGGAACTGAAGTCGAAAGTGGAGAGCAACAACCAACAACGAACTCTTTACATCTAAATGATTCTGTAAAACTAAAATCTATCGAAGACATAAAGGATAGTCTGCGAAAAGACTCAGCTAAGCATATAGATAAGACTTCAAGAAAAGATTCTGTAAATAAGAAGGGACAAACTTTACAGGAAAAGAAAGTAAATAAAACTAAGACCATTTGCAAATCGTTGGATAAAATAAACGAGCATTTGGACTCTATGCAGTCTTGTAAAGGCAAAAATCTTGGGGAGGTTAAAGCTAAAAACGAGAAGTGCTTAGAAAAAATCAATAAATTATTAAAACAAATTAAAGATAGAGACATACCTTCTACAGAAGAATCTGTGTGGAAGGGAACAAAACAATATATAGCTAAAAATGCAGATGTGATGGTAAAAGAATCCAAAAAGAAAAATGGTTTTTATGTCACAGACGCGGAAGCAAGAACTGTAATTAAAACAGTTAAAAAGAAAGTTGAACATTTAAATAATATCATAAAAAATGGCAATGATAAGACTTCAAGGTGAAACGGAAAAACAGCTCGGTGTTTATTATCAGTTGAGTTCTGATGAGAAACCATTGGGCGAAGGCGGCATGGGTAAGGTATACCGTGGCATCTGTGTGAATAAGAGAACAGGTGCTACTCGTGATGTTGCCATCAAGTTTATGTTTGATGACCTTCCTGCTAGTGCTTATGAAAGAGCTAGGCGTGAGGCTGAAATTCAACTGAGAAATGACAACTTGGTAGAGATGCTTGGTTTTATTGAAACCAAGGAAACTGATGGACATGGTAACATGATAAGACATTGCCATGTTATTAGTGAACTCTTGACAGGCGTATCGCTTTCTGATGTGTTGGAGGGAAAGACCAAAGACCGTAATGGTGAGGATGTTCCTTTTGCGGTAAAGATGTTGCAAGATTATAAGAATGACCCAGAACATTTTGCCGTAGTAGTTGTAATCAATGTTCTTTCAGGCTTGATGGCATTGCATGATGCAGGTTATATACATCGAGATATTGATCCTTCTAACATTATGCTTACAGTAGATGGACATATTAAGTTGATAGATTTTGGTATTGCCAAGCAAATGAACAACTTGACTACAGGTGATAAGGCTTTGACTGTTGCTGGCAAGTTTATGGGTAAACCAGAATATGCAGCTCCCGAACTAGTCTTGGGTGACTTGAGTCATCAAAACCAGACTACAGACATTTATGCGGTGGGAATTCTTCTGTATCAATGTATCGTAGGTCATACTCCTTTTGAGGGTGCAAGGCATGAGATTTTGGAGAAGCAACTGAAGGCAAAGATGCCATTGGGCAAAGTTCATAGCAAGGCAATTCGAAATATTATAGCAACTGCCTGCCAAAAGAAACAAGACTTACGTTATCAAACATCTTCACAAATGCGTGTAGCGTTGGAAAGTATCAATGGCTTGAAGCCTTCCGCTTCACCAAAGATAAAGGTTGCAATCTTTGGAGCGGTAGCAGCTGCATTGTTGCTGATGGTTGTAGTGGTTGGAATCGTAAAGTACAAGCACGACCAAGAGGTTGCGCAAACAGAACTGATGCAACAAAAACAGCAGCAAACAGAATTGAAGGCTCAAGTTGATGCAAAGTTATCACAAGTTAATAGATACCTTACCCTTGCTCAAAGTGAGGAGGAAGATAATGCTGAGCAAAACTTATTGTCGGCTTATACTATCTTAAAGGACATAGAGAAGTTGACGGCTCATCATACTGATATGGATAAGGTGAATACCGAGGTGCAATTTAAGAAAAAGAAAATTCTCACAGATTTGGATTCTGCGCAAGTGCTTTTGGCTAAACAAGCTAAGGAACTGGAAGAAATCGGAGAGATGGAATTGTCGGAATCATATAAGAAGAGAGAAAAAGTAATTATAGATTTTAAAAACAAAAGCAAATGAGAACAAATAGAATTGTTAGATTGATATGTATGCTAGTTGTTTTGCTCTGTTCTATTACTGTTTCTGCTCAAACGAGTGGCGATAAGTTGTTTCTTGAAGGGCAAAAGTTACAGCAGAAAATGACAGTTGACGCTCAGTCATCTGCCATCAAAAAGTTTAGAGCGGCAAAGGTTGTCTATACCACAACCGACAAAAAAACTATGTGTGATAATCAGATTGCCATCTGTAGCAGAAATATTACAACATTAAAAAAGTCAAATGCTAGAGGTGGAAGAAAACCTGTTAGAAAAGGCGTAAGTGCTAAAAAACGTTTGAATGTGGAAGAAGATTCGGTGACAGAAGAGAAACCTCAAAGAGTAAATGTAGAGCTCTCTTTGTCGGAGTCTAGACTTGATTTTAAAAGTAATCCGAAAGAGGGTGCTATCCAAATTGTAAATGTAGCATGCAATATGGAAAAGATAGAAATATCTTCGAAACCAGACTGGGTTACTGTAGATGTTGCCAAAAAAAGATTGTTTGTAAGTGTGCAGGAAAATAATACTACAGATGAAAGATCAGGTGTAGTACGTGTAAAGTGTTACGATAAAGAAGCAGATTTAGTAGTAAATCAATCGAAGCCTTCTGCATTTAAATCCATAGGTAAGTTATTTAAGAAGAAAAAGGAAAACTAAATGAAATTTGGTTATTACATATTTGGCGTATTATTGATATTCTTGCCATGTAAGGTTCTTTCTCAGACGGTTGTATGGCAAATGAAACCAAGCAATTATAGTGAAATCAGTCATCTGGTGAGCGACTTATATGTCGCGAAAATAAATGAAAAAGTTGGCTTGGTTCGAGATGATGGCTCCATTGTAGCTCCGATAGCGAATGAACATATTAGTGATTTTTACGAAAATAAGTCTCTGGTTACTTATATCGACGGACAAAAAGAGTGCGTGAGGGGAGTCTTGATGGACGATGGCAAATACAATGCCTTCTCAGCAAAGTACTATACGCTTTCTGGACAAGCGTTTTATTCTGACGGATTGTTGTCGGTAGCAGATACACAAGGTAGACTAGGCTATGTGGATGTTTATGGAAATAAAGTCTTGGGGTTTGATGGTAAGTATGATAAGATAAAACCTTTTACGGAGGGATATGCGGCTGTATTTAAAAACAAACGATATTCTTTGATAGATAAAGTTGGAACTCCTGTGTCTTTCACTTTTAAGGGGGTCGCAGAACTCTATGGAGGAACCAATGTGGTTATGGGTAAGGCTTACGTATGGGATACAAATGGCAAATTGTATGCTTTTGATACATCTCAAGGTGGAACTTGCGAACCTGTGAAATGGCCTAGTAGTAAGGTGCTTGATTATCTCTATCGTTTTGCAGCTTTGTCAGATAAGTCAAAAGAAGTGCCTTTTCAAAAGGTTAATAATGGAGGGAAAAAAGGCATAGCTCCAGAGTTGATAAACAACTTGTATGGATTTAGTCTTGGGAATGGAGTGGTAATACCTGCTCAGTTCTCAAAAGCTAATCAATTTGAAGATGATTTGTCTGTGGTATGTCTAAATGGAAAGTATGGAATATTGAGATATATAGATGGCCAAAGTTTCCGAATTACAGGTACAAGTTCCTCTACTGGTTATTATGCAGGAGAAAAGGTGAAATGTAGTTTCCAATTAATAGTTCCTCCTTCGTGGGTAGGCAAAGTGCTTGATGTAAAAATGAAGAACGGTGAACAAGATATTCCTCTTGTACAATCAACAAAAGGATATGTTTTTGATATTTGTCCAAATAGAGATAAATATTATTTCATGGTCGAAATTGCTAGTGAGGACTTGCTGCTATATAAAGTTTCTATACCTTTTACCTTTGTGAAGAAGGTACGATGTCCTGTTTGCAAGTTAGATGTAACCCAATGTAGGTATCGTGGAAAACATCCTGAGCCAGAAAGAAAATCGACAGGAAAAGAAAATCATGAAGTGCAGAGGAAAACAGAGAAAGTTTGCCCTACTTGTGGTAAGAAGATAAGTGAGTGTAAGTATCAAGGAGTGCATTAACGGAAATATAAATTATATTAATTTAAATATTTAAGATTATGAAAAAATTATCATTTACATTGATGGCGTTGCTGTTTGTTATGCCTACGTTCGCTCAAAGTGATGATGGCGAAGAAATTGGTAATGTAGTAAAGGCAAAAAACAATGCTTTTTTCTTAGGACCAAAAGCTGGTGTCACTATGACTACGATGACCCAACCAGATGAGGGTAAATTGTTCGATAAAAGTGATATCGGTTTCTCTGCAGGCTTAGCTTTGAAAACGAGATTTGGAAAAGCTACTCCTAACTCTGAGGGAGGTACAGGTTTCGTAGGGCTAGGCTTGGAGTTAAAGTATACGCAGAATAAAGCGAAGACAATCGCTACAGATGAGAACGGAAATCAAAATGCGAGCCTGTCTGTGAGCTATTTCGAGGCTCCAGTTTATGTGCAATTCTATCCAATGGCAAAGTCTAACGCCATGAATAATTTGTATATTGAGGTTGGAGCGGCTTTCGTTGGTACATTGAGTCGTTCACCTAAGACCTTGACGGTGTATGAACCAAGTGCAGATTATTCTCAGGTAACTTATAAGTTGGATGCAGATGGAAGTAAATTGAAAGGTATGGATGTTCGTCCAATGGCTGGCATTGGTTACACTATTCCTGGTACAGGACTTGATATCAATGCTCGATACTATTTGGGAATGAGTAAGATGGCTGAGAATTTCAAGTCAAAGATGAATACATTGGAGGTGTCGCTTTCTTGGATGTTCAATATTGCTAAGTTTTAATGTTTAACAATAAAAAAGTAGAATACAATGAAAAAAATATTCAATATTTTGTTAGTTGCTATTGCTGCATTCTTTACAGCATGTAGCAATGAGGCTATTGAAATTGAAACTTCGGCAGGTAAAGTAAAGAATGCTGTGACGATGACGGTTTCACCAAGTAACTTTGTTTCTTCTTATAATTATGTGGATACAAAACATGGTATAACGGGTATAGCAGATGATTATCGCACTTTTCATTCTGAATATAATGGCTTAATTGCAGTTAGAAGTTATTTCTATGACAAGAGTACAGGAGTATTAGCAGATTCTGCTCGTAGTTTTGTAGAAACAGCAGACAACGATGTTGTTTTGGATGTGAACCTTCCTGTAGGAGATTATTATGCAATTTCAGTAATTTGTATGGCTTATGGCGATAAAACTCCTTTTTGGAATGTAGCAGACCGAGAGAAGTTGGAAACAGCAAAATTAGTTCAAAAGAATAGAAAATCTTATGGACTGTGGAATGTTCTATCTGTATCTACAGAAGAAATATCGGTTCTTCGCAACTCTCATGTTTCTGCTTCTACAGTTCCCGCTCCTGTTGGTTCTATAATTTATTATTATCTTCAAAATTTCCAATTCAAAAACCAAACTTCTTATGGAACGGTTGCTGATAATGGAATACGGCGTGTCTCCATTTATACACGCAATTATGCTGTGGCGTACAAACTCAACCCTAAGGCTACAAATAAGTATGAGTATTTAGCAGACGCAGGGGCTAATAGTTGGTATATTGTAGAAAAGGCAGAACCTGCTGATTTTGATGAATCCTGGACATATTTCCAGTCAAACCTTTATGGATATGCTTATTTTTTGGCTCCAGAAGCATCTATGACATTTGGATACACACTTGATGGTGAAACTACATTTAAATCGTATGGTGAGACTACTAAGCAAGTGTTCCAGCCTGGTAAGGTTTATCTTGGTTATTGGGATTATTTTAAGGTTGGCAATCCATATTTGGGAATTGCAGACAATAAACATTGGAACTCGTATACCACAAACGCAAGGTCATATGCTTCTATGAAGACTTTGCCTGGTAATATATGGAGTAAATAATTATCGAATATTTGTAATGGCGAAGTCTTTGCGTAATGCAGTACTTCGCCATTTTTTTCTTATAAGAGAAAAGCCATGAAACATTTTAAGTTTATAGTACTTTTATTTTTATTAGGTATAGTGCAGTGCATTTATGCAAAGAATGTGGAAGGTCAAGAAAGTGCTGCGTCGTGCTTAGGCTCTGATAATATAGAATTGATACAAGATTCTAAGTACACTCGAATTTTTAAGGTAGTGGGTGGTAAAGGGTATGCCATTGTTTCTTTGCTTAATCCAAATTCTCCGAAAATCATAGGCTATTCTAAAACGAGTGTTTGGAAGCAAAAAAATATGCCACCCCCTTTGTCTGAATGGTTGGAATATATTCAAGAGAATTCTATCTGTAAGGAGAAGCTGCTAGATGTTCATAAGGGTAGATCTTTCTTTATAGAACGACATAGCATACTTCCTTTGCTTAAAAGTTCTTGGCATCAAGGCGCACCATATAATGATATGAGTCCAATTATTGCCGATGGAAATATAAAAACAGCAGCAGGATGTGTGGCCGTGGCTGCTGCACAAATAGTAAATTATTGGAAATTAGACAATCCAAGTAGTACATTGGAAGATACACCATTGTATCCTTATGGCACTGCTCCAGTTACGTTTTCGATTCCAAAGGGAACTCCTAATAATTGGGATGAAATCTTGGATACTTATATTGGTGTAGATGATGAAGATGCACGGAATGCAGTTGCTCAATTGGTTTATGTGGTAGGAACGACTTCCTATCTAAACTATGCTTCTTCTACAGGGGGACAAATATCTGATGCGGCCAATGCTATTTATTCTCAATTTAGATTAGTATCAGAGTATTCTTCTAAAAATAAGTTTGAACAAGAAAACTGGGAAGACTTAATTTTTGAAAATTTGCAGAAAGGTTTCCCGATATTGTACTCGGGGGTAACTAAAAGTGGTGCTGGTCATGCGTTTGTTATAGATGGCTATGATGACGAACTGGATCTTTTTCATGTTAATTTTGGATGGGGAGGTATTGGGGATGGCTTTTATTCTTTGGATGATACTGTGGGTTTGGATGGATATTGTGTAAATCAGGCTTGCGTATATGGGATACGACCAGAGAAACGGAATATTACGCTAAAGTGTGATATAGAAAATGTTACAGATGGAGAGGCTTGTATATTCAAACTTGGTATTACCAATCATGGAACATTGCCTTTGGGAAAGATAGTTTTGGTAGATGGAAGCAGTTCTACTCAAAAAGAATTGGCAACTTTTGATGTTGATGTTCCGAATGATAATGTTGAAAGACAAATACAAGTGTCTCTTGCTAGTAACTCAATAAAAGGTATGAAGTCTGTTTGGCTTAAAGATGATAGTGGTACTAATCTCGGAGAGTTTAATATCGAGGCTACTGGTATAAATAATGTACAAGGACAACTACAAAATACGCATTCAACGGTATACGACTTAACAGGTAAACCTGTACGTAAAACATATCGAGGTAGAATTTATTTATATCACAAAGGGGCAGGATACCAAAAGGTGGTGTTAAATTAACGCTTAATAAAAATGGATGTTAGGTATTGTAGAACGCTTATAGTTAATGTCATTAAAGACGCAATACTAAATGTTAAAGGTGACAGATAGTAGTCCACGTAAGGTTGATATAGCAGATGGAAAAGGCATCATCTTCAAAAAGACCGCTCCCAAGAACTTGGCTTTCAAAAACCGCTTGGCAATGCTCATAACATCAGCTTTGAAATCAATCAAGCGAGAAAATGTAACACCAGAGCAAATTGCGCACATAGAACAACTACTGAAAAAAGAAGATAAGGACTCCGTTTTGGCAGATTTGGCTCTTATGCCTATATGGATTAGAAAAATAGTAATAAAGGCGTATGAATAATTATTTTCAACTCTCGGCAGAAGATAAACAACGTGTATTGCAGCAGGCATCTGCTCGGTTGGGATTGCCTCCGCAGGCTATAGAGAAAGACTTGTGGGTGACAGCTATTCTTCAAATCGTGTTTACCTTGTCATTCGCAGACAAAATTATCTTTAAGGGCGGCACGTCCTTGAGCAAGGTTTGGCATCAGATTGAACGCTTTTCAGAAGACATAGACTTGGCTGTTGACCGCTCCTTGTTCGATATGGAGGGTGACTTGATCAAGAAACAAATCAAAAAACTTCGCAAGGCATCTTCGCTTTTTGTCAAGGAAGTGTTTTGTCCTGCCCTGCAAGAAGGAATTGAGAAATATGGTCTTTCCTCATTGTGCTCCGTAGAGCCTCAGCAAGATGGCGAAGGAGACTATACCTATTCTGAGCCAAGAAAGATATTTGTAAAGTATCAAAGCGCTTGGGCGGAACCAATGGAATATCTGTCCCCAATAGTTATGTTGGAGATAGGTGCAAGGTCATTGCTTGAACCTTATGAACAGACTCATATACGGAGCATGGTGGAAGAATTGTTCCCTTCCATTCTAATGGGTGCAAGTC
Organism: uncultured Prevotella sp.; assembly: GCA_900554835.1. Taxonomy (GTDB): domain Bacteria; phylum Bacteroidota; class Bacteroidia; order Bacteroidales; family Bacteroidaceae; genus Prevotella. The sequence continues at coordinate 18,595 of USJD01000058.1, forward strand.
CCTAACAAGCCCTAATAGCGGGAATTGTATAGCCAA
>USJD01000059.1 GCA_900554835.1 uncultured Prevotella sp.
GAGAAAACCATTGCTTTTACGTGGAGCAAGACAAGTAGGAAAGACATCAGCAGTAAGACATCTTGCAGAAGAGTTTGAATATTTTGCAGAAGTAGATTTCAATGAACGCCCAGATATACATTATATGTTCAACGGCACTTACTCACCACAGGAAATCTGCCAATTGCTATCCATCCAACTACACATTCCTATCATCGCAGGCAAGACCTTGTTGTTCTTCGATGAAATACAGGCATGCCCACAAGCCATTAATCGCCTACGATATTTTTATGAGAAATATCCTGAGCTACATCTCATTGCAGCAGGTTCATTGTTAGAGTTTGCTTTGGAATCATTACCATCTTATGGAGTAGGAAGAATACGTAGTATTTTTATGTACCCATTCAGTTTTGAAGAATTCCTGTGGGCAACAAATGACGAGATGCTGGCCGATATGATTTCCCAATCCACACCTCAGACACCTTTGCCTGAACCAATACACGAGCAAGCAGCCAGACAACTACGTAAGTTTCTTGTTCTCGGAGGCATGCCAGCCGTCATAGCTAGATTTTGTAAAGACGGAGACCTACTGGAATGCCAGCGCATATTGAAAGAATTGATACAATCCTACAGAGATGACTTTGCAAAATATCGTCAAAGGGTACCATCTATGCGAATCGATGCAGTATTCCGTTCTGTAGCAGAACAAGGACTAGGAAAGTTTGTATATAATAAGGTGGACTGCGATGGTAATAGTGGGCAAATCAAAACAGCACTGGAAACACTGATTTTAGCAGGTCTTGTATATCCAGTCACCCATACCTCTGCCAACGGAATTCCTTTAGGCGCAGAAATCAATGAGAAATACCGCCGCATGATATTTCTAGATACAGGCTTACTACAAAGCGTTTTAGGACTGAACATTGCCGATTTTATCGCTACCACTGATATGCAAGTAATTAATAGAGGAGCCATTGCAGAAACCTTTGTAGGTAATGAGATTATAAAATCATCACCATGCTACGAACCGCGATCATTATACTGCTGGCACAGAGAAAAAAGCGGTAGCAACGCAGAGGTGGATTATGTGGTTCAGCTAAGCGATAAAATACGACCTATTGAAGTAAAGTCGGGCATAAAAGGATCAATGCAAAGCATGCGTATTTTCCTTCAACAGAAAGGCATCGACTACGGAATCCGCACATCACTCGAAAACTTTTCGTGTTATGAAGACATCAGGGTATATCCGCTTTATGCTATCAAAAATATATTCAAATAAAGGAATAAGATATCATAATAGAATAGCTGGCGAAAGATGGCGGCATTACTTGCCGCCAAAACGCCAACCCAATCCCAGCATCAGATTATTGGGAGTTTTGAAATCCACGAGACTATAGCCGATATGGAGCATAGCACGTTTGGTGATATGAATCTTCAAGGCAAGCACTTCATACACTCCTCTGAAATCATTGCGATTGCCAAGCAGATAGGTACCTGCACCGAAGTTGATGCTGAAATAAGGCATGGCAAATTCGCCACGAGCCGAAAGACCCAAACCAGCCTGAGTACCAAACTTGTGATTCACATCCTCGTCCCAAGGATCATTCTCCCTGCCAGCAGAACGGTCATACACGCCATCAAGCGATGCTCCTAAACTGAGCCACGGATTCAGCCGATACATCGGATTGACATTGAAGCCCATTACACCATATTTTCCAGGCAACAGATAATGATCATAACCATCAAACCCTACGCCCTGCTTCCAGGCACCATACAGAATCACATCTGCATAAAAACCACGGCAGTCTGGCAACTTTTCCCGCTCCACCTTCGGCACAGTCAATGGTTGTCGGTTGATGTAATAAGCCAATCCCAATCGGATACCACCCGTATTCAGTCCCATATTAGGATAGGTGGTGTTTCCATTAGAGAAATGACTCAACGAGATACCGGCATTCAAGTCAAAAGACCGGGAGAGCATCCATCTGACGTAAAGGTCAGCATCAATATAAGCAGTTACTTTCGAACCGATAACCTTGTTTTCCGGATTGCTCTGTTCATCATATCCATTCCACCCAAATGCCATACCTAAGTTCCATTCATAATTGAGCGAAACCCTGCGCGAGAAATTCACGATAGGCGCACCTTGAAACAGATAAACGGAGATAGGATTTGCCAGCCATCGGTTGAACTCATGTCTTGCCAAGCCCACACCCTGATACACTCCCTGATGAATAGCCCCCGGTCGTACCTCATCTCTATTCATAAAAGCATATTTAAGCGTAAAGGTCATATCGTGGTTCATCGTCCTGATTTCCTCATTTCCACCACGCAGAAACTCGTTGGTATGAAAGATGGTAGCAGGAACAGCATCTGCAGCAATGCGATGAACGGCCTTGATGCTATCTTCCTGAGAGAAGACAGGCAATGCAATCATCGCAACTATTGATATAACCGACAAACGTAAATCCATAATAATAAAAACAACGTTTAGTTTGCGAAATACTTCCATAGTGGAGCAGCCATCAAAGCCTGCCATATCTCCCCTTTCTGTAGCATATCCAATACTTCCTCACGGGAGAACATACGAACTTCCAAGTCTTCACCTTGATCAAGATGCTGTTCACCTAAAGGTTCAACATCCGTGGCTAAATAGCAGTGAGTCAGATTGGTATGTGTACTTGGATTAGCAGAAATTGTCATCCACTTCTGCCAGTTACCACCACCAAATCCAGTTTCTTCCATCAGTTCTCGCTTGGCAGCATCCATCGGGTCTTCCCCCTTCTCCACCACTCCAGCGCAAAGTTCGTTCACCGTCTTTCCTATCGCATAACGATACTGTCGAACAAACACAAACTTTCCGTCCTTCGTAATGGCAATGGTATTCACCCAATCAGGATATTCCAACACATAATATTCGTCAATGATAACCCCAGTTGGCAACTGCACCTTATCAACACGCGCCGTGAGCCAAGGCTTCTCTATCAGATATTTCTGCGAGAGCGTCTTCCATTTCATATCTTTATCTGCCATATATTCCATTCTTTAAATAATGGTGCAAAAGTACGAAAAAAGATTGAAAGACGGAAAATATTTCAATCTATTCTATCTGTCATCGTTCATATTTACTATCATAACCTTTAGGATTAGATGTTGCAAAGATAATATTTTAAATCGATATTTACAAGTTACGATACTCCGAATTTTCCAATTTCTTGAAAAGTTATAGGGAGATAAAGAAAAAATCCAAGATTTTCTTGATTAATACAAATAAATGTCTTAACTTTGCAGAAGATATTAATTAACAAATAATAAGAAATATGGCAAGACCTATAAAAGAAACACCCATACTTCATGGTGAAGATGCCAGAGTATTTGAGGCCAGGATGAAAAATCCTCCAAAGGAAAGCCGCGAAAAGATGGAAGAAATCAATCGTGACTATAATTATATCATGAGTTTATTCGCAAATTGATTATGAACGATAATGAAGACATTTGCGAACCGTTAAAGATTCGAAGATTAGATATTGGTGACAGAATATCTAATTTTAATTGTGGGGATGAAGACTTAAATGACTTCATCCTTAATGAGTCGCAGCTATATCGGGGAGAGTTGTTAGCCGTTACCTATGTTATTGAAGATAAAAATGGTGCAGTCCTTGCATACTTCAGCTTAGCAAATGATAAAATCTCCCTAACTGAGTTTGAGAACAACACTGAGTTTAATAGGTTCAAAAGACGTTTTAAAAACTCAAAACGTCTTAAAAGCTATCCAGCAGTAAAAATATGTAGATTAGCTGTTGACAAAAATGCTCGGAAGTTACATTTTGGAACAAAACTTCTAAATTTTATTAAAGGATATTTTGCCAAAGACAATAAAACAGGGTGTCGCTTTATTACAGTGGATGCATATATAGAGGCTATACCATTTTATCTTAAGAACAACTTCTTAGAGCTTACCAAAAATGATGAGGATGCGACACACACAAGATTATTATATTATGACCTTAAAATGATGTCCTTGTAAAGAAACATTAAAATACACCGCTACGCTTGAGACAGAGCTATCGTCATTACAGGAAGCCACTCAAAAAAAAACTTCACCTGCATAACATAAATATCTGAATATAAAGCATTTATGGTAATGAAGGGGTTTTTATTCACCCTTCATCACCCTTCATTTTTCAAAAAATAATTATTTATCGAAAACATCCACGATAGGAACCGTTTTCTCCATACCATTTACAGTAGTATATCTATAGGTACCCACTTGCCTTACGCAAGCATCTGATTCTATTTCAATATCTTGCGAATCATAATATTCTTCCCCTTCGCTTGCAGGAAAAACTACAATAACACCATAGTTTCCCAAATCAGTACTACGAGCCAGTGCACTACCATCACGCATCACCTGCATAACTCTAAACTCATCAGAGCGAATTTCTTGTCCAGGTTTATCAAACCAAACAACATTGTTACTCCCCATTTTTTGTTTTACAAAGACAAATGCAAACACTAAGATGATTCCAGTTACGATACCACCCACATAGGTAAAGATAAATTTTGTTTTAATACTCATACGCTAATACATTTATTAGTTTGACAATTCTGTCAATCCTCATTGATTTTTACTATCATAACCTTTATGATTAGATGTTGCAAAGATAATATATTAAACCGATATTTACAAGTTTTGCAAAGGAAACCTTTATGAATTGGCTATAAATATGATTATCTGTGTTAAAAATCATAAGAATCACCTTGTTTCCCTGTATTTGTATAATCTTTGGAACAAATAACAATTATAAACAAAGGATATGAGCTCATCACTAAACAAAATAACTCCCAACTTGCAGGCTAAGCTCAACAAGACGAGAGAAGAAATTCATTGTGGTCAATGTATCACATAGAAGTCGCATGATAATATTGATAATTATTTTTTTTTTGGGGGGGTATGATTTATACAATCTGTAGCATTGAGCAGTTTCTATTACCGTTCAATGCTACAAATCGGTACCTACAATTCTTCTAGTTCATTATCTTCACTCGACTCATCTTCCTTTTTCAGAAAAGAAAGAAACAAATGAAGAAAGGCTGTCTCCTTAAAGAAATAATTAGGATCATCCTCCATTTTCTCTGCAATATATGAGAAGCCAAAATTAGCATACTGCTCCATCTTCTCCATCAGTTGATCTACAACTTTTCTTGATGAAATTTCTCCCTTATCCAAAGCTATTAGATCAACATCTGTACGAGCAATTAATGCTGCAAATATGAATTTCTGAATTTTATCATAAGGAGTTCTGCCTAAACGAAATTCTATATTTCCCCACTTCTGAATTGGCCATCCAAAATGTTTGACCTTAGCCTTATCATCAACCAAAGGTTTGGTTCGATCAAAATATAGCCCTATAAAGAATGCAATAATGAAGATTTCATAGCCCGCACCAAAATACTTGCCACGAGCTGCTTGGAAAGAATTACGCCCTTTTCCATAATCACAAAAAATATCCATAATGGACTCTTGGTAGCGGATTTCCCAGTTTGGATCTCTTCTACTCCATAATTCAAATAAACTTTCCATACTATTTAACCTTTTCTACTAAAGTTCTAATTGTCGCCATATTCTTACTATCAAAGCTGTCTGCCTTCTTAATACGATAAACACCACAAGTAAGCTGATCTACTTCATTGAGTCTCAACTGACCCTTAGTTATAAAGTCCTTTGTCACAATAATGCACTGTTTGTTCAATTTGTCTATTACATTATAGAAACCTTCCTCCTTTGAATCTCCAAACGAAGAGGTTGCCGCATCAAAGATAAGAGGATAATTCTCATCACGTTTTTGATCCGTAAAATCAGAAATTGCAAACAAAACTGACATGTACATAACGGTCTCTTGTGAACCAGATGGATTCTTGATTTCCGTTCCATTAGAACTAAAAAGTTTGATTTCTGTTGAATCCTCGATTGTTTGACACAATCTAATTTCACCATGAAAGTCTTGAGCACTCAATTTAACAAGATAACCATTTGCGCATTCCTCCAAAGCAGCAAGGAATCTTCGCAGATTCTCTTTCTTTGCATTTTTAAATGCCTTGGCTACTTCCTCAAATACTCGATGCACATCACGATAAACTTTCACCAAGCTATTTTGAGGATTAAGTTCATCAAAACTCTTACGCATTTCTGCCTCTTCTTTCTTCAAATCCTCCAATTCTCTTTGGAGTATAACCAAACGTTGTTCAGCTCGTCCCTTCTGCTCAAACATTCCTTTAATGTCAGTGAAGTCCTTTTGCAGAAGTTCCTCAGATACATTTCCTGCTTGTATCAGCAAACGAGCCTTATCATCCTCTGCATCCTGTATCTTATCCATAAGAACCTTTAAGTCATCTTGACATCTAGATTCCAGAAACAAACGATTATCAATATCTGTTGCAATCTGAACAACTTCAGCTTCTGTACTACCCCCCAATCGGATACTCAGATTATGTATTTCTTCTACATAATTAGAAGTAAACAACTGCTTTTGCTCAATACTAGCTTTAGCTGCTTCTAACTTTAACTTTTCATCTACATGCTTTTTATACTCATTTAGCTTGTTCACCATAAAATTATAAGCAGGAGAACCTACAGGTGCAGGACTACCGCACACTTTGCAAACATGATCATTTATCATCTCCTGCATTGTTTCTTCGTTTGGAAGATACCAAGGGAGTTCGGGTACTCCATCAGCCAAAAGCCCTCTTACTTCATTAAAGGCTTCCAATTTTCCTTTTTCTTTAGCTCGCTGCTCCACGAACTCTTTGTCCTGTACTCTTTTTTCCTTACTAAACTGTTGGCTTTTCTTTTTAAACTCGGCCAAAATAGAAGGGAAGGCACAAAGAATCCATTGTTTATCTAAGAGGGCCGTATTCTTATCAACAGAAGAAAGGTTTGCTCTCAATTTTGTTGCTTTTTCATTCAAGGTTTTGATACGCTCACTAACCTCATTATACTTTTCTGTAGTTTCTTGGTTCTGTGCAAGTTCATCTAACTTTGTAGAATAAAGAGAGATTGATTCCTGCTTTTCCTTTATATCCTTCTTCTTATTAAAAATATCAGTAGCTATACGCTGTAGTTGAGACTCTAAAGCTTTTGCTGCATTTGATATTTTTTTATCTGAGCGACACTCCTTCAAATAAGCAGAGTTAGATTTTTCTTCAAACACAGCTGACAAATTCACCAAATCATCAAATTTCTTAACATCAGAAAACTTATCTACCAATTGTTTGAGCGCTGTCTTATCTTGAAACACATTCAATGTTGATTCGCCTTTAAACATACTGAATCTACGAATAAACGCATCAAAGCATCTATTCATCAACACCTTACCATCTACAAGCTGGCGACCTGCATTAGTATTTTCGTATCCTCTAAAAGTTACTTTACTAGTAGAATATGTATTTTCAGAAGTACGCTCGAAAACATAACTTTTCTCTATACTTTTCTCACCATCGTGATCAAAAGTCATAGCCACATACACTTCATCACTCTCACCAATTTCCAGTTTTGACTTACGCATTTCAGAAGCATTATCTATGGTATTTCTTTCTACCATAGTCTCAAACAACCATTGCAATGCCTCAAAAAATGTTGTCTTACCATCACCATTATCACCAATAATCAGAGTAAGTCCATTTGAAAAAGTGAACTTATTCTCTCCATAATAACTACGGAAATTCTTAATTATAATATCTTTTATTATCATACGTTTTTCTTTAAATATTCCGTTACTTCCTTATAAATTTCCTTCTCTGTTGCTCCTTCAGATGAACGTTGAATAATTTGAGCAACTGTACTGACAACAGGATTGTCAGAAGAAATAGCCTGATAAACAGAAGTGATTTCTGATGGAGTATATTTTCCAAACTTCATTAAATCCAAATCTGTCAATACAGCTTCTAACATTTTATCATTGTTACTTGCATATGCCATAATTACAATATTGTTAAGTTATAATATGATGTAATATCTTCTAATTCTCTATAAGTATAATCTGCATTTTCTGATAAAGAAGCAAAGTCACGAACACGCTTCAGCTCTGTTTCCAACAGATTACGTTCCATCTTGTAGCTATCCTCAACCGTACTTATACAAGGAGCCACTATCAGGTCGTGTATGACTGCTCGATATTTGTCTTTGTGCCTACGCAAAATTCTTCCTCTTCTTTGCACAAACTGCCTTGGGTTTCCTGTACTTGCACAGAAGATTGCCATTTCACTTCGAGGAACATCCACACCCTCATCTAAACACTTCATAGAAGTAAGCACTTCTAATTTTCCACATGCAAAATCATCCAAGATTTTAGAACGTTCTATGGAATCCGATGTGAATTCACATACCGTGGTTTTGGGACTAATACCGCAAACTATCTGAGTATATCTATCTATCAAATGCACTGACTCTTCATCAATACTCAAAGAATCTGTCGTATCAAAAACATCAGCAATAGAATCCGGTTTGTTGCCTTCTGGCACATAAACCAAAGTATATTTTAAATTGCCCTTTTCTTTATAACGCTCCTTGAGTATAGACTCAAAGATTATCTCTTTTTGCTGAGCCTTATGAATTATTCTTTTGCGTTTTAGCAACAGAGCCATCAAAATATCATTACTTTGAGCAAACGAATCTTTATCAAAATTATAAAATTTAGATAGTTTCCTTGATATTTCAAGATATTCAGACATCTCTGTGTCATTCAATCTTACAACATGAGGATAGTAATAATAACGACATAAAAAGCCATTATCTATTGCTTCTCTCATCGAATATTCAAATGTAAAACCTTCAGTACTGCCAAAGAACTCATTGATTTTCTGATTTCCCAAATCATCAAATTGGCGTGATGGAGTAGCAGACAATCCTATCCTTCTTAGATACTTTATACCATCCAGTCTGTCAAGCACTCTCTTTGAACCCATATTGTGAGCTTCATCAGCTATCAATAAAGTTTTATTCTTTGGAAAAGAATTGAGAGATGAAAACACATTAGCTCTTACGAATGAAGAATAAGTCGAAATAATTATGAATGAATTTTCCTCATTTGAACGATTAAAGTCTTCCTTCAAATGCAGCAGTTCTATTTCATCACGCCAATTAGGATTTTTAGAATACACTGCATATATTTTTAAAAAACAGAACTTTTTACATTCATCAATCCATTGCTCAACCAATGTTTGAGTAGGAACTAATATTATCGCCTTATAATACTTATATCTCTTATAAATCTCCAACAAGCAATTCAGCGAGGTGATTGTCTTACCCGTTCCTGTGGCCATGGCAAACAGACCTTTCTGCTTATTGTTTTTCCAGTTTTCAAAAGCCTGCTGCTGATATTCTCTAGGACCAGATGGATATGGAAAACGTGGAGTAATCTCTTCCAGACAAATATCCTCCCTAACCATATCTCCAGACATTAACGCCTTTTGAGCTCTTCGCTCCTGACGAACTCTATCTAACTTTCTTTCTACATCAAGCAGCTCATCTATGGTCGTGTCCTGATAGCATGACGATACTGCCGTCTCCAATTGGCTTGGAGACAGATACTCGATTTCACTTTCCTGCTCATTCATGATAAGCTCAAACTTTGCTCGTTGAGTTCTGATTCTATTCTGAGTCATCACGTCAGGAGAATCGCTTCGGTCTATCTTGATTTCCTCTATGTTGTAAAGCAAACCATTAATCGTAAAATTGGCAGAACCTGTGAACGAAGTAATGGTATCATCATCACGGAATTGCCCAGTCTTGGTATGGGCAATTCCCTTATGTCCCTTTGGCTTAATTATTTTGATTTGAATTCTATTTTGAGAAATCAGATATGACAAACATCTGAAGAACTGATCCTGATACTCATCAAATGTCTTGCGGAGTGAATCGAAATCAGACAGATTCACACAATCTATTACATCACCAAAAACTCCTTTCTGGATGGCATTCTTATCTTCTTCAGAAACTATCTGGTTGATGATAAGACGCATAACACCACCATTTGCTATAAACGTAGCAAAGCCTTCTGCCAATACACTAATAGTGGCAGAACTGAAATACCCCAGTTGTAGGTCAAAACTGCAACTGTTCTTCAATCCATCATTAAAGAACCTTTCTGGAGAAAACTCTTCTCCAGGTATATAGGTTCCATCCTTAGCCCATTCTACATCTTTCAACATAGACGTTCCTCCGATTACGTTTTAAGTCTTAAATAAAACAGTTGGCACAAACATATTCATCACCGAATAGTTCGGCAAGACTCGTGCCTTTGTGCTTATTTTTGTTTGTTTCCTGTCGCTTGATGATATCCAGTTTCACCTGACGAATACGCTCTGGCTTTATCAAGTCTGCCAGACTCTCATTCTGAATCCAAGTATAACCATCTTTCTCGAACGACATTGCTTTTTTGTATAAGTCAGGATGCTGTTCATAGAGCCAGATCCATTCTATCTTCTGCTGAAAGAAACAGAAATAGCAACCGCTTCGGCTTCTGCAATAGGTTCCCGTCTTACCATCCACCTCGAAAGGAATTTCCTCATAATAAGATGGCACTCCTACTCCACTATCCCTCAGTAATCTGAAGATATCTTCCTTCACAAGCACCTCATCGTTATCTATCAAAGGAAATGAATCCAGATGACCAACAGGATAATCCGTTGTCTTCAAGTATTCAAAAACGGCATGGTTAAACATCTTCACATCTATATCCAACAATGCATTCAGCTTTTTGGAATAGTAGAATTGCTTGGTAATCGGTTTCTTCAACACATCCATCAAGTCTTCCTTCATCATTCCTTCAGGGCACAACTTATCATAGATATCAATAATCTGCTCCTGGTTTTCTTTGTGCAAGAACTTATTGATGACATCCACGCTCCAGATGTTTCTTCTGAAAGGGAAGACAGACTGGATATTAGGTTTTGAAGACACATAACCGTCACGGTCTTCATCACCTCGAATACCAACGTATGATACCGCATAGTCATCACCAACATATCTTTCAAACTCATCAAGTTTCATCTTCTTGGTACACCATCGAGCTTGTGGCGAAGGCAGGAATCCACCTGCTGCCTTTAGAAAATGCTCAAAAGGAGTAGGCTCAGGACTGTCTTCTGCAGCCCTAAGTCTTTTGATGTTTCCCAGATAAGCGCTCAATCTATCAATCAGCAATTCCGTTTCTGCCAATTCACAACCAGTATCAGAATTATAATACTCTATCTTTAAGTTTGGGTATTTCTGCTTGAGATAGATGGCCAAAGCCGCACTATCCTTTCCTCCTGATATTCCTAATATATGTCTTACTTTCATTTTACTCTATTCATTTTAAGGAAGCGGCTTTTAACCCAACTTCTTATTCAATATTTTCAACAATGTACATACCGATACATTGTCATTTCCAATACCATCAAGGAGCTTGTCTATGCTCTTTTCCAATTCCTCAGCCTTCTGCATCTCGCTTTCTGGCAATCTGAAAGTCTGGGAATGGATATTGCTACCCTTCGTTGAAACCAAATCCAACGAATAAATCTCATCCGATTCATCTTCTGCCACCTTAGATATATCAGAATATTTCTCACATTCATGGAAGAGCATAAGCAAACTGTCAATCAGTTTTTCTTCTTGATCGTCGCGCAATCGCTCTAATGGTTGCTCCAATGCCGTATAGCAAATAGACTGGTACCACTCATTGCGGTTATCAAACTCAGCCATCACATGCTGATAGAATTCCTTTAGTCTATCTGTCAGGAGATATTCCTTGACGTGAGCCAAACGCTTTCTAATCTCTACCACATATTCAGAGTAATCATATGACTCGATGCCCAATGTTTCCAACAAGCGACTTTCCACACGGTCTATCATATCAGAATAGCAAGAACGAAGTTCCTTGACCGCCCGGTTGATAACATAGCAGAATTCCTGTACCTTTTCTGGATTCTGCAACGCTTCCTTATCATATCCCAATGCTTCTGGCAAATCCTCAAAGAAAGTCTTCTCTGGATCCTTTGCCCTAGCCAGGGTATCACGGAATCTAACAGTCTGCTCATGGTTGAACTTACGGGTATGCTTGGCATAATCATTCAATCTCTTGTTATAAAAGAAAAAGAATGGCTTGATGGTTTCAATGAAATCATCGCTCTTAATACTTCCCATAGCTTCAACATTCAGAAACTTTCGATACTGATTGAATATCTGCACCTTCACACCAGTCACGTCAAATGCCTTGACCAGATATTCTCCCGGATGCTTCTGCAGCAACTCGAAGAACTCCATGTTGATATTTGGGATATATGCCCCATTGGTTCCATACAGAGAGAAATCCTGCTTCTTTATATATAAATAGGTGGGAATCCAGAAGTCCAGGAATCCCTGCTTCAGCTTATATGGTTTTGCAGACAACTTCTTAATCAGCTCAGAAATCTTACGAGGCTTGAAAGTCGTAGATTTCAAGAATTCCTCACATGCATCCCACAAAGGCATGATTCCTTCATTGGATGGCACATCAGAAAACTCTCCATTCACATGAAGCCCCGTACTCTTCAAGAGAGAATAATAGATGGTTTTCTCCGGTGGAAACTTATCGCCAGGGAATCCCAAGTCCTGTTCATTGCTCTGGTTCAGCAATGCAGCCAGATACTTACCTTTTGCACTAGAAATAGAAGCACTCAACTTATGCTTGTTGAATAACTCATTATTCATCACAGGAGTTTGAGAATAAATCTCATCACATACCTCTGAAAGCAATTGATTGAAATTCCTCAAAGAGCATACGTCTCTTTCCTCACCCTTGAAAATCCAAGTTACATCTCCATTATATGCAAACAAGCTATCACTGATAGATTTGTTGAGAACCACTTTCTCATACTCCATCAGATTATTGATCTCGTTGATAGCAACCTTATCAGATTTATCTACCAACACCTTGCTCAATATATATTTGTACTTTTCTATCAGATAGAGGTGAGACACCAACTCGTCTGTATTTCTGAAACAAACAAAGATGATAGCATTCTCACTCTTTTCACTTAGCTCGCAAGTCTCCTCCAATACTTTCTTACGGGAAGAGAAGATCAACTGAATATATCCATCAGTATCACCGGTAGGAATCTTGTCCACTCCTTCACCCAGCACTTCATACTCAAAGTATCTTGGAGTACCTTTCTGGAAATAGCAAGCCTTGACTGGAGCCACCTTCTTGAAACAATAGTTTCTGATATCATCCACAAAGTTTACAGGACGGCTAACCACCAAACCCGCCTTGCGGATTTCATCTTCTATATTGATATCTGTACCATCGAAAAGAATATAGCGGAACTTGTAACTGGCATATCGAATTATCTTGAATTGCTCCAACTTTTTTAAAAGTCCCGTTGGGTTTTCTATATTCAAAGCAGTCTTGGCATACAGAGCTGTATCTTCACGGCTCATCTTGAAAGAAGCATTGCCGAAAAGATTTAGTAATCCTATAGCTTTCACTAACTTGATGGCATCCACCAAATCACTCTTTGTATCCCATAATTGACCCTCCACTCTTTCAATAGCAACTTGCATTGAACTCCATTGCATGGAGTCGGCATTCGCCTCCTTCAGGTAAGAGTAGAAATTATAGTAGATATAATCATAGCAGCACTGAAGCTGATATATCTTTCCCTCATATTCAGACAAAGAGTTACGTCCCCTTGCATTCAAGAACGAAAACAAAGAACGCTCATTCTGTCCATATCTCTGAATGGCCTGTGTTATGACGTATGAAGCAAATGGTTCCAGCGGAGCCAATGCCTGTGCAGTTGCTTCAGAAAAGTTTTGAGAAACAAAACCAGTCTTTTTTGCTAACGAAGCCAATGAATCAATCACAGAATCATCATTTTGCATGGTTCGACTGGCATCAATCTGCGTAGAAGCCAAATAGAGAAGTTGCTCTATCGGTTCTACGAAAACCAACTCCTGGAAACGCCCCTTTACTTTCGTCCACTCTTCTTTCTGTACCTCATTCAACTTACGGGAGTAAGCGTTGAAATTTTGATGAAGCGTTGTCAGAAGAAGAATTTTTCTGGACGGCACATTCACGAACTCTGCCAATTTCTGCATGAAGTAAAGTTCACGCTCTGGATTATTCTTGGCAGCATGCTCCAACACCTTGCCAAACTCATCAATAAAGATAACCAGGAATTTACCCTGGCTCTTCAGTTTATTATACTTGGTTTTGAGTTCATCCAGAATGCTATCAGCTGTGCCATCAACTGAGAGTTTTTGACTCAACAAGACAGACAGTTCCTTATAGTCGCCAACAATTTTAAGAACTTCAAACTTCTTCTTCTCTGAAAGTTCAGAAGGATTCAACAATTCATATTGCTTACCTCCCATCAAGTCTCTTTCCAAAGCCAACAAGAAACTAGACTTACCTGTTCCATAAGAGCCAATGATGGTATAAGAATGAACTCCCGATCGGAATCCATTCGCAATACCCTCTGCCACCTGGCGAGCATTAGGGGTTACGATATATTTGGCCTCACTAGCAAAGCCTTCCTCTATGTTTGCTGATAAACTAAACTGTCGCATTCTTATAATACTTACCTAAAACATCAATGTCCTTCAAAGAAGAACCTTCCTTAAACAATAGCTGACGGATACCTGCATTATCACTATACTGGACATACTCCGAATAATGCTCACCGATAGACTGGGCCATATCGATGACCTCAGCATCTGTCATGCAGAACATCAAGCCTATTTCCTGCAATGTATCGTATGATACAGACTTATCCTTACCTTTTTCCTGAAGAATGGCATATAAGAAAATCTCCATCGGAACCATGCGCTTACCTTCGATATTGAAAGCGAAGGTCTTACCATTATCCTCAGTTCTTATCAGATCCAAATCAATCAAAAGAGAAGAATAATCCTCAAACGACTTGGCCTTATAAGGTTGGGCATAGTTCTGCAACAGCACACCCACATCTTTCTTGGTGGTATTCACATTAAAGATTTTGTCTTTTCCATCCTCTATCATCAGTCTTTTCACGAAGTTAACCAATTGTTCCCTCTCAAAGACCTTGCGTTCTTTTTGGAATTGTACAAAAGTAATATGATAAAGCGTTGCTTCTTTCAAACTGACCAGAAGGTAGTGAAGCAACCACAAAGTTCCCAAACTTTCAATGTACTTATCTACGCCTTCTGATTCATCGAATAAATAATCTGCTATTCTGCTTGGCTCATCCTGATTGGAAATACCAAACACCTTGAGCCAATATCGGATAGAAGAAACCATGTTTTTTCCTACTCCCAAAGCTATTACGGCATCAGAAGCATTGAAGTTTCCTCCACCTATCATAAAGTTATATCCCTTGGTGAGCCATAAGGTTTTGCAAGGAAAAGATTCATGTCCAGAGAGTGTATATTTGTTGTACATCTATCTTCGTCATAGCGATAGAATCCCCATATCGTGAGTTGTGTTAGTATTCTATTAGGCCCCTATAAAACGGAAACGTGGGATTCTTCTTGCCCATCCCACCACTCGAAGGCCTTCGCATTGCCCTAGTTGAAAGAGACGGACAATGCAGAAAGCCCACGTTATGGTATATGATGATTCCATGTACGAATATACAGTCATACACGACACCAAAACATACAGTTGTGATATGTATACGACAATTCGCAGCAGGATACGATACACCCACCGTGAGCATTCACCATTGTCACATCTACGTCCAACTATAGGTAAAGTTGCGAAGTTTACGAGTAGTCGCAGACGAACGTTAGTAAACGCTCTATTCCATAAAAGTCACACCCACCCGCTCAGCCCTTTGAGCTTTCTGCGGAAGAATGCATTTGCAAAAATAATAAATATTTCTGAAATACGTGCGCTTATCTTATATTTTTTGTGTATTTTTGCAAAAAAGAAGTTGAACATCTATAAAAGTAAGTGTTATGATCAGTTATCTTAGGTTTTTGTTAATCATAACTCTCCATGACGTCACAGTTGCTATGATGTAATCATTATGAAGAACAAAAGCAAGAATAAAGGATATATTGCATTCTCATTTGTAAATATATCCTTCCATTTTTTACTTACTTGTTTTTAGTCAATGCAGCACTCAAGAAAAGAATTCCAGCATATAAATGATGCCCTTTTTACAACTTTTCGTATCAAAAATTAATAGTAATTCTCTATTTCGGACTCATGTCGTACGACTATAGACCTCATGCCGTACGATTATAGATCTCATGTTGTACGACTATACACTCCCAAGTCGTACGACTATAGGTGCCATGTCGTACGACATGAGAACTTATAAACGTTTCTCTTCAATCTCAAAAGTCATAACTCGTTGATTTTCAACACATTTTTTCTTTGCTCATATATTCAATATTCACACAAAATAAGAATCTGTTCCGAAATACCGAAATCTCAGCGAGGAAAATATAAAGAGAAAATCACAAACACTCATGGCAGCATCTACATTGTTCGTTCAAACTGCTCCTCCAAAGGAAGGCTTTGTATCTGCTTCCTTTGTTACCGTCTCTATTTTCAATACCGACAATCATGTCGTTAATGACTGCCACACCTGGACTATAGCCCAAGAACTTCTTGTAGGTTGGTTTTGCATCATACTTCTCTGTTTCAATGAACTGATGGTCAAAGTCAAAATCATACTCTTGACCGGATTTCAATTGACCAGTAGCAAGCAGGGCATTAACCAGCAAGCAGTTCATCTTGTCTGCAGTATTGAAATCATAGGATTTGCCAGAAGCAGATTTATAGGTGATGTTCTTACAAGTCAGTTCTTCGATAGCACGTAATATGAAAAGTCCCGAATCATATTTTTTTTCTTTGTAACTTATTGACAATCAATAGCATGTTTTCGTAAAAATGACTTTTTAAATGGGCTCAAGACTTAACACTTTCTTTTGAATTTAGACGAAAGGAGTCATATAGAATGGTAGCAAAAGAGTGTTGCCATCCTTCTGCAAATCCTTGCCATAAAACAGGTATTTTTGCAAGACAACTTTCGAGAACTTCTCACTAAAGGCATCAAGTGAGGCATGCGACTTATACCCCGAAGATTTAACCTCTATCGGACAAATCTTGGAACCACGAGACACCAAAAAGTCTATCTCATAATTGTGAGTAGCATCCTTAGGCCAAGTGTAGTAAAAAAGTTCATTGCCAGAAGCCGTCAGCATCTGTGCCACTAAGTTCTCATATACATAACCTAAATTGGCACTCAACTTATCGCCTAGTAGCTTATCATAGATGACATTATCTGTAAATTCCTTGTCCCAAAACGCCAGAGTTATAAAAAGGCCTGTGTCTGCACAGAAGAGCTTGAACTTATTGGTATCTTTATGAAGCGACATACCTACATTAGGCTCATTGGCATGACTGGCAAACAATACGGTCTTGCTATCCTCCATCTCTCGCAACAGCCCCTGCAGCTTGTTATCCTCCACATTTCCTAAGACTGAATATGGCTTATAACGATTGCTATTTTGAGACAACTGAGCAGGAATATTCTTAAACAATTGCTCTATTCTACGCGAAGGATCTATCTTTTGGAAATCATCGAGATACAGACGAATGATATCACGTTTCACGAGATCCACCATACTCAGATTATTCGACTCCAGATATTCGTTTACAGCTTGTGGCATCCCTCCTACAAGTGCATATAGCCGGAGTTCTCTCATCTTGTCTCTATGGGCTTGTCCGAGTGACAGGCGTTTGTCGAAGAACTGCTTTAGAAGAGGTATAGAAGCGTAATCACCCAATGCCCATCTGAACTCTTCATAATCCATAGGATACAAGGCAACCCGTTCTTCCTCACTGGGAATAGTGATGTCTTTTGTATTCTTAGTAATACTGATCAGCGAGCCCGTCTCAATGTAGTCATAACGCCCATCAGCCACCAAATACTTGATGGCTTGTCTTGCCTTAGGACAAGACTGAACTTCATCAAAGATGATGACAGAACGCCTATTGGTCAAGATGGTTTTATATATGGTTTGCAACTGAAGGAAGATAAAATCAATATCCATCAAATCATCAAACAAGGAAACAACTCGTTTTGATGCCTTATTGAAGTCTATAAGGATGTATGATTCATACTCTTTTTGTGCAAACTGTTCCACCAAAGTAGATTTACCTACACGGCGTGCCCCCTCTACAAGAATAGCAGTTTTACCATCCCTTGTAGCCTTCCATTGAAGCAATCTATCATACAATTTACGCTTAAAAGTTCTATTCATATATTCTTTTCTTTATTTTTTATATAAAAGTTACTGACTATTTGATACTTACGCAGTGCAAAGATACGAATAATGTTGAAAATACGAAAATTTATTTCTATAAAATATACGAAAATACGCAAATTCATATTGCAAAATCCTTTGAAAATACGCAAATCTGGATATTTTTGTATATACTAATTTAAAAGTGTACCACTTTCTAATTAAAAAGTGTACCACTCCA
>USJD01000060.1 GCA_900554835.1 uncultured Prevotella sp.
GTGAAAATAGGAGGAAAATGCCTTTTATGATTAGCATTTACCTCCTACCCGATTTCAAATGATTGTTACCAATTTAATTGTTTTCAAATTGCTTATATTCAAACTTGATAGATCAATAGAAAACAAAAAAGGGAATCCTCACGGACTCCCTCTTGCTTATTATACAAAAACATTATGAATTTTATTTAATTAGCGAACAAGATTCGATATTACTATTATCTAACTTAACTAATCCATCTAAAAGTTTCAAATCAGCTATAAGGGTCAATCATTCATCTGCATGAAACATTATCACTTATAGGTTAAGCCTCTGCTTTTTACGATTGCAAAGGTACGAAGTTTTTTTGATTGTTGCAATACCTAAAAATGGGGGTTTTATCCAAATACCTATTTATAATGATGGCTGATATTTACTTTTTTCGTATTAGTGACGAACCTTGAATGCCTTGATAGCCAGATAGTTGGATGACATAAATGCCCGTAGGCAATTCTGATATGTCACACTGATATTCCATTTCTCCTGGCTGCATCTTTTCCACTTTCATTCTTATTCCAGACAAGTTATAGACAGAAACCCTAAAACCTTGGGCTGCTTTTTCTGTTAGACTGATAATAATCTTGTTCCTATCCAAGCCGATTTGAGCTTTTTGAGGCAGATAAGTACTGATATCTGATATTCCGTCCAGATTCAATGCTGCCAATAGTCCTCGGTAAACATCCAGTTTTCCATATCCCCAGTGGTTGTTTGGTATATCCTGTTCTGTGTCTAATGGAATGCTCGTCTTCTTGATAATATCCAAAACATCCTGACCGTTCAGACTCGGATTGGCTTCTAACCATAGGGCAATAGCTCCGCCCACAACCGGAGAAGCCATAGAGGTTCCACTATTGGAATGCCAAAAATAATTTCTTCCCTGATAGGTGTAACTGGAAATGCGGGTGTCCCTGTCCCAGTTATCGGGATGACAGACTTCATAGAATGAGTTGTAGGATGAAATGACCGTACTGCCCGGTGCAATTACATCTGGTTTGATACGTTCGTCGAAGGTTGGTCCTATTGAAGAATAGGCTCCAAGTGCTCCGATGGGCAGTGTTTCTGATTGCTTATATTTTCCCTCTATATCCGTATAGCCGGTATGGTTGATGGTGGCACCTACGCAGATCACACTCGGGTAAGATGAAGGGGAATTGATGCTATGCGACTTCTCGCAGTCTGCAAGTGACGGATCTACTGAGCTGATATACATATTGCCCGAACCATGATATACTTGAACATCTGCGTCTTTGCCCATTACCTGATAGGATATATGGTTGGTTAAACCCACATTTTTTTCGTCTAAGGCTTTCACCATCCAGTCATAGCATATTTCTTCTTTCTGATAACAGGAAGGGTATGCCCCCATCATCATGACATACCTTTTCCCAGCCACCTCCACAGTATCGATAAGGGTAGAGTCGGCAGTAGCTAATATCTGCTCGGTATTCACATCAAAGATATGTGGGTGAGTTTTTTCTTCATAGATGGTGGTGCGCAAAGTAAATGGCTGAGTTGATTTGGCGATGTGATAGACGTATGGTTTGGCACTATTCACAAAACAGCCTGCACTTTCTTTTTCCAATGGCTTATGCATATAGTAATATTGTTGACCATTGTTGCCGGCTGATGATACCAATACATGACCGGGAATGCGGGTCAGACTATCTAAAATCTCGCCATATAGCAAGTCTGTTCCGTCAAAATCCTGTCCAGCTCCTTCGCTGAAAGAGATGACGCATGGTTTGCCTACTTGGTCAGCATAATCGAAGATATACTTGAATCCTAAGGCATCCATGGCATAAGTAAATTTATAAGTTTGGGAAGGATCAATCAATGCAGCATTTTCGGATGTCGCATTTGCTACCAGACAAATATCGCTTTCGTATGCCATGCCGTGGTATTTGCCAGGAACATCTGAAGCCACTCCCTCACATCCGCTTCCTGCTGCTATTCCCAAGGTATGTGTACCATGTGAATTATCATATCCATCTCTCGAACATCCTAATGCAAGCAGATGTTCTTTTCCGATATAGTCGCGGCCTACAGGCAATGTACTCTGTGAGGTGTCTGAAGATATCTGATCCCAGAATGCCTTGATGCGGTAATCTGTCATCTGTGGGTTGTAGAAATTCGGATTTGTAAAGTCGAAACCGATATCCATGATGCCCATTACTACGCCTTTTCCTGTATAGACCTGTGGCAAATTCCTACCTTCATATACGGGTAAAGCATTGGCCTGAATGATGACAGAATCTAAAGTACATTTCGGGTTCATGTTGGCTTCTATACGCTGTATTTCTGGTAATGATGATAGATGGGATACAGCGTTCAGCGGAATCGTAGCGATGTATATATTACCATATCTGGCCCAAAACTTGCCGCCATACTGGCGTAGCACTTTTTCTCCATCTCCCGACACTTTGATAAAAGCAGTTGTCATGGGAGAGGGGATGTCTGTTCTTGTCTTCTTTGCTTTGACTTCATGTTTTTTGGCAAGACCAACGGCTTGTTTTTCTTTCTCGCGTTCCTCCAAAACATAGTGTCGGAGCATGGGAGAAAGTTTGGATAGACATGCTCTTTGGGCATAGATTCCTTGTCCGAAGAGTATAGTCAAGGTCAAATATAGTAATAGCTTTTTCATACAAGTAAGATTGTGATAAGAAGAAAAGGAATCCCCGTGAAAGAGGATTCCCTGTTTTTGATATTTTGCTTTAAAAATAGAGGCTTTATTTCTTCAGCCATTTATCAAGCCAGTTGAAGAATGTTCTCTGCCAAAGAACACCATTCTGTGGTTTCAATACCCAGTGATTCTCGTCAGGATAGATCAGAAGTTCTGCAGGAATACCGCGCATACGGGCTGCGTTGAAAGCTCCCATACCTTGATTGGCATTGATGCGATAGTCTTTCTCTCCATGAATACAGAGGATAGGAGTATCCCATTTATCAACAAACTTGTGAGGACTATTCTCGTAAGTCTTCTTGGCATTTCCACTCAGGTCCTTATTCCAATAAGCATCCTCATATTCCCAGTTAGAGAACCATGCCTCCTCTGTGTCTGTGTACATGCTCTCCAGGTTGAAAGCGCCATCGTGAGCCAGGAATGCCTTGAAACGCTTGTTGTGATGGCCGGCGAGATAGTAAACAGAGAAACCACCGAAACTTGCACCGACGCAACCTAAGCGATCCTTATCTACGTATGGCAGATTGGCTGCTGCATCATCGATTGCAGAAAGATAGTCGTTCATACACTGACCGGTCCAGTCGCCAGAGATTTCCTCGTTCCATGCACTACCGAAACCAGGAAGGCCACGGCGGTTAGGCAATACCACTACATAACCATTGGCAGCCATGATCTGAATATTCCAGCGATAGCTCCAGAATTGGCTTACTGGGCTCTGAGGACCGCCTTCACAGAAGAGAAGGGTAGGGTATTTCTTGGTAGCATCAAAATTGGATGGCAACATAATCCATACCAACATCTGCTTACCATCTGTAGTCTTTACCCAACGCTGTTCGCACTTTCCGAGGTTTAACTGGTTCAGAATATGGTCGTTCTCGTGAGAAATCTGTTCTACCTTAGTACCTTTGGCATCCTTACCAGGGGTAACGATATAGATATCGGTAGGATGACTCATGCTTGCACGGGTAGCGAGAATCTTGTTGCCATTATTTGCCAAAGCTACGCTACCATAATCAGCCCAGTCGTTGGTGATCTGTTTAACTTCGCCCTTGAAGTTGGCCTGATAGAGGTTCAGGGTTCCGTGCCAAACACCGATGAAAGTAAGGCTCTTGTTGTCCTTGTTCCATACGAATCCTTCTACGTTGGAGTCAAACTTGTCTGATACATAGTTTTTCTTACCCGTAGCCAGTTCGTAAACGCAAAGACGGTTGCGGTCGCTTTCATAACCATTGCGTGCCATGCTCTGCCATGCAATGTACTTACCATCAGCAGAGAATTGTGGATTGGTATCGTAACCAGGATTGTTTTTCAGATTTTCAGGAGCATTGACAGCCTGATTCTTCATGCTCTTGGTTGCATCAATCTTTGGCTCTACATAACCAGCCTCCTTGCAGAGATTCTTGGTCTCGCGCGTACCTATATTATATAGGTAGATATCAGAGTCGGTAGAGATGGCATACTGAACGCCCTCTTTCTTGCGACAGGTATAGGCGATAGTCTTTGAATCAGGGCTCCAGGCCAACTGCTCGATACCGCCGAATGGTGCCATAGGACATTCGAATGGTTCACCTTTCAGAATATCTTCTCCCTCGTTGATGGTGCCGTTTTCTGTGACATCAGCAACAAAAGGGTGCAATATGCTCTCCACGTAGTGATCCCAGTGGCGATAGTTCATGTCTGTTACCAGACGACCAGTGGCGAGTGGCAGGTCTGAAGGATTCTCCTTGATGGTGCCATGATAAGGCAACTCCTTGATGAGGATGACCTTCTTACCGTCTGGAGAGAATTTGAATCCCTCGATGCCTAACTTATCGTTGGTCAACTGCTTGCGGTCGGTTCCATCAGGGTTCATGCTCCAGAGCTGGCCCTCACGGAGAAAAGCAATCTTCTGTCCACCGGCTATCCAGGCAGCATCACTTTCATTTTTGGCATCAGTAGTGAGTGCTTTCTGGTTCTTACCGTTGGCATCCATGACGAATAACATCTGGTGGCCCTTGTTTTCCTTCACACTGTAATAACCTACCTGATAGACAATCTGCTTGCCGTTAGGTGAAGCCTCGGCAGCACCAATGCGTCCCATAGCCCAGAGAGCCTCAGGAGTCATCAGGTGACTATCTACCTTGATTTCATTCTTTTGAATCATAGTTTGTGCATCAACTGTAGTGGTACTCATCGTGAGTGCAGCTGCAGCTAAAATCATTGCTTTAATCATTGTATTTAATTTTATTAGAGCTTTTTTTCTTAACAACAATAGCGTTTATTCTCAACTTGAATAGCGCTTATTCCTATTTGAATATGGCTGAAGCGAGATTAAATCTTGTCTAAAGCCTGCTTGATATCATCCAGAATATCCTCGACATCCTCGATACCTACTGAGAGACGGATCAAGTCTGGAGCTACGCCAGCTTCTTTCAACTGCTCGTCTGTCAATTGGCGGTGAGTATGACTGGCAGGATGAAGAACGCAGGTGCGGGCATCCGCTACGTGAGTCACGATGTTGATCATATCGAGTGAATCCATGAACTTGATAGCTGTTTCACGGTCGCCCTTCAAACCAAAGGCGATAACACCACAGGTACCATTTGGCATGTATTTCTGAGCAAGTTCGTAATAGGCATCGTCTTTCAGTCCACTGTAATGAACCCAAGCTACGCGAGGGTCGTTGTGCAGGAATTCTGCCACCTTTTGAGCATTCTCACAGTGCTGGCGCATACGCAGATGAAGACTCTGCAAACCTAAGTTGAGGATGAATGAGTTCATTGGGGCTGGGATACTTCCGAGATCGCGCATCAGCTGGGCAACGAGCTTAGTGGTATAACCCATCTTGCCAAATGCCTTCACGTATGTCAAACCGTGATAGCTGTCATCAGGTGTGCAAAGACCTGGGAACTTTTCTGCATTCGCCATCCAGTCGAAGTTGCCACTATCTACTACTACACCACCCACCTGAGATGCAGTTCCATCCATATATTTGGTGGTTGAATGTGTTACGATGTCCGCTCCCCATTCGAAAGGACGGCAATTGATAGGAGTGGCGAAAGTATTGTCAACAATCAGCGGAACACCATTTTTGTGGGCGATGCGGGCAAACTTCTCAATGTCAAGAACAGCACATCCAGGATTGCTGATGGTCTCGCCGAAGACAACCTTTGTGTTAGGGCGGAATGCTTTCTGGATTTCTTCCTCACTATCGTTAGGATTGACGAATGTACATTCTATGCCGAGTTTTTTGAGTGTTACACCGAAGAGGTTGAAGGTACCACCATAAATCTCATTGGAAGTCACGATATGGTCGCCAGCTTGGCAGATATTGAAAACGGCATAGAAGTTGGCAGCCTGACCGCTACTTGTCAGCACAGCACCCACGCCACCTTCAAGCTGTGCTATTTTCTGCGCTACAGCATCATTGGTAGGGTTTTGGAGACGGGTATAGAAATATCCTTCTTTCTTAAGATCGAAGAGCATAGCCATCTCTTCAGAATTGTCATACTTAAATGTAGTACTCTGAATGATAGGCACTTCAATAGGCTCACCATTCTTTGGCTGATAGCCTCCCTGTACACAGATGGAAGCTGTACGTAATTTCTTTTCCATTGTCGGTTATATTTTTAATGTTCTATTTCTTATTTACATTATTTATATTCTACATGACGCTCATTATCCTCTTTGTATTTCTTTAATTGATATCTTGTAATACCTTGATAATCTGTGGTTTATTCTATTTCATGAATACAAAATAAACTGCAGCGATGAGACAGATAAATGCAGCCGCATGATTCCAGTGCAGACCTTGTCCCTGAAAGAGAATGTTAGCGATGATCGCAAAGACGATGAGAGAAACGCATTCCTGTATGACCTTGAGTTGTACGAGGTTGAAAGGTCCTCCGTTATCTACAAAACCGATACGGTTGGCGGGTACCTGACAGCAATATTCAAAGAAGGCTATGGCCCAACTGAAGGCGATAACTCCAATGAGTGGCCAATGGCTGCTGGTACCAGTCTGCTGAAGCTTGAGATGTCCATACCATGCCAGCGTCATGAATATGTTGCTCAATAATAATAGAAGAATTGTATAAATTCCGTTCATCATTCTTGTTGTTTTTTTACTTTATTGCGTGCAAAGGTACAATTTTTTTTTGATATTTCGATAGTTTTTTGTACTTTTGCACTCGATTTATTCAATCAATAGTGAATTAGTTATATCAATAAAAGAATATGAAGATAGGATTCGATAACGAGAAGTATCTTAAGATTCAATCCGAACATATCAAGGAAAGAATCTCACAGTTTGACGGAAAGCTCTATCTGGAATTAGGAGGAAAGCTTTTCGATGACCATCATGCAAGTCGCGTATTGCCTGGTTTTCAGCCAGATAGTAAGCTCCGTATGTTCCAGAAAATCAGTGATAGCATTGAAATTGTTATCGTGATTAGTGCGGCAGATATTGAGAAGAATAAAAAGCGTGCCGACTTGGGTATCACTTATGATGAGGATGTTCTCCGTCTTCGTGGCGAGTTCCAAAACCGTGGTTTTATGGTGGGTTCTGTTGTGATTACTCATTACAATGGTCAGCCTGCTGCTACTGCTTTCAAGCAGCGCTTGGAACGTGATGGTATCAAGACTTACTGCCATTATCTCATTGAGGGTTATCCTCATGATGTCAACCTGATTGCTTCTGATGATGGCTTCGGAAAGAATGATTATGTAGAAACAGAGCGTCCTCTGGTTATCGTGACTGCTCCTGGTCCTGGTAGTGGCAAAATGGCTGTTTGCCTGAGTCAGCTTTATAATGAAAACAGAAGGGGTGTGCGTGCTGGATATGCCAAGTTTGAAACTTTCCCAGTTTGGAATCTTCCATTGAAGCATCCGGTGAATATTGCATACGAGGCAGCTACTGCTGATCTCAATGATGTCAATATGATCGACCCTTTCCATCTGGAGGCATACAATAAGATTGCTATCAACTACAATCGTGACGTTGAGATTTATCCAGTGCTCAATGCTCTTTTCGAGGGTATCTATGGTTCTAATCCATACAAGTCTCCTACGGATATGGGTGTGAATATGGTAGGTTTCTGTATTTCTGATGATGAGGCTTGTTGCGAGGCTTCGAAGAATGAAATCGTCCGTCGCTATTATGCTGCCACCAACAAGTTGGCTCTGGGTGCTTGCAATGAGGAAGAAATTGCCAAGATACAGATGCTTTTCAATCAGGCTAAGATTTCTACAGATTACCGTAAGGTGACTGTTGCTGCTAAGAATCATAAGAAGGAGACGGGACATACTTCATCGGCTATTGAATTGGAGGATGGCACCATCATCTGCGGTCATAGTAGCGAGTTGTTGGGTTGTAGTGCCGCCTTGTTGTTGAATGTCATGAAACATTTGGCTGGTATTGATCACAATCTGAAACTGATTCCTCAGTCTATGATTGAGCCTATTCAGCATACGAAGATCAGTTATCTCGGCGGTCGCAATCCTCGTCTTCATACAGATGAGGTTCTTGTAGCTCTCTCTGTTCTCTCAGAGAATGATGAGAATTGCCGAAAAGCCTTGGAGCAGCTGCCAAAACTTCGCGGTTGTCAGGTACATTGCACTGTGATGCTGAGCGATGTGGATCAGCGTATCTTCAAGAAATTGGGTGTTGGCTTGACTTGCGAGCCAGTATTAAAGAAGTAATCTCAATCTTACATATAAGATTACTCAATCTTGCTATATAAAGATATGAAAAAGGTGTATCAAAGAGTTTGTTAGACTTTGATACACCTTTACTTATTTTTATTTCTTCAATTTATCTCAATTTTTCAATTTATCTCAATGCCATTACTCTGCTGAGAATCAGTTTCTTATACTCTTTTTTCATGCTTTCCGGCAGGAAAGAGGCTTCTATCAGATCTATCCATTTCACGATAGAACGGCGGAACTTCTTGGCGATGTTGGCAATCACCTTGTCGTTTAGTCCCGATGCTTTCATTACTTTGATGAAATCAGACTTTTGAATCTTTCTTTTCTTTCCGTTCAGTGTCAGGGCGAGCTCCTCGGTATCTTCGGGCATTACAATCTTGGTACAGAGCAGGTCGTAGGCAGGAGTAAGTGCATAACCCATCTTGCGGTTATTGTAGAGCGAGAAGTTCTTGAGGTGCATATCGGCATTGCCAGTAATCCATGAGAAAATGACCACTTCCCAATAGTTTACGAGGTCGAGTTGCGAGAATGATGAATATTTCTTTAGGAGTTTCGCTATCTGCTCATAGGAACCTTTGTATTTGTATTCGGTAAGGCGCTCGGATAGCTGGCACATATCCTCCATCGGTACTTTGGTTCCATCGTCCAGTCTGTCTATTCTCCGGGTGATGTAACAGAGTTCGCCATCTGCAAATCGTATCAGTCCGTGGGGAACTACGGTTATCTTGGCAGCTTCGGCGAGATGCATCGTGAGGTCTTCTATTTCTGGAAGACAGCGGTAGCGGTCGGTTTGCGGCTTTAAGATGTATTTACCCCAAAGACCGACAATCGTGAAACGGGACGGCTCGTTCTTTCCACCCGGATTCACATCGAGTGAGAGTTTAGCCTGGACACCAGTAAGTGTGGTCTGAGCGCGCACAACCTTTTTTGCCAGGTCGCCGATTTCCTTTCTTACATAGGGTAGGACAGGTGCTTCCTTTGTGCCGTAGAGTTTCCGGGCACAGGCAGGATGATAATCTATTTGTCCTATTTTTAAAGGTTTATAGCAATATAGACATTTCTCCATGTTCTTTCTCCTTTTATTGTTGACCTTTTGTTATTTCTTCTTTTGTGGGATAGGGCTATGATATTTCCTCATGGTCTTCTATAGGAATGACGCTGACTGCTCCTATGCAATCTTTGCAGCAGGCAAGGAGGAGCGACATCCTATCCCGCTGATTGATTTTCCAACTGCTCTCTGCGATATTCAGCAGCCATCCCTCGGGTATCAATCCATCGAAGAAGGGAAACAAGACGGAATCGTGATAGGGATTTTCAGATAATGGGAGTGTCAAGCTGACGGCTTCTGCGCCATCGGATGCCAGATAATCGGCATCGTAGGCGAAGGTAAAGCCTGTCTCATCTTCTGTCAACAGACCTACGTATTGATTGTAGAGATAAATTTTTCCTTGTTTCATGATTTTGAATGTTTTGTCCTGTCAGATGGGGATATTCTAATCTTTTTGGATAGGTACAGGACCTATTTCTTGTCCGAATAGCAGGAGAACCTGGTTCACTTTGTCGAGACGCAGGGTTTCTTTTCCCTGTTCCAGTTCGCGTACAAATCTCAATCCGACACCCGATTTAGCAGCTAAATCCACCTGTGTCAATCCGAATTGCTTGCGCATTTCCTTTACGTATGATGATAATCTATTGCTCATATTTTATTCGTTTTATAACTTTTAGGGTGATATAAAAGATCTTTATCTTATAATATTATACCCTTTCGGGTAAAATTATGCCATTGATTATATTTTATTATACCCTTTCGGGGACAAATATACGAATAAAAGATGAAAATACCCCCGAAAAGGTATAATTTATAATAACATTTAACTAATTATACTTTTTCGGGGGCAATGTTATGCATTTGTGGCAGGAGTTACTCCTGTCACATTAGCTAGCGTGTCACGAATAAAACCATTGATGGTTGTTCCTGCTTGCATAGCCATCATAGCTATACGGCTATGAATTTCAGGTGTGATTCGTATATTCAAGTTGCCACTATAAGGTACACGAGGTGTCTTGCCATTGGCTTTACATAAGGCAAGATAGTCATCTATTGCGCCTTCAAAATCCCTTCGTAGTTCATTGACGTCTTGACCTTCGTAGGTTATCATATCCTTGCTCATTCCGAGAACTTTGCCATATAAGCAATTGTCCTCCTCACTATAATCTACGCTACCCGTATAACCTTTATATTTTAATAATCCCATATTATGTTCCTCCTATTTGTTAATATATCCATTAGCTTTTAGAAATGTGAATACTTGTTTCATAATATATCCTTTGATTATGTTTGAAGGATGAGGCTTATGCATGATGTAGCTATTGCCATCTTTGTCATTGACAAATATGACTCTTGAACCAGAAGTTGCTCCTTTGTTTTCCTGATGGAATCCATAGCAGGAAAATACACTAACCATCTCGTCGAAAGTGAAATCTTTCGGCTGACTATAGAAGCGTTTTAAAAGTTTATCTTTCTTGTTCATTTGCTACATTCTTTCATGTATTCGACCGCAAATGTAACTAAAAATAGTTACACTGCCAAGCTTTTGGGTCTTTTTAACAATCTTTTTTTTTCGTGGCTTTACGTATGTAATCATATAAAAAAGCGTAATGAATACCTTTACAGGCAATCATTACGCTCATTCCTTATTTCTTAGAACCCTTTTGCTTTTCGAGATCCTCTTTTATTTTCCGAGATTCTTTTTCTTTTCATCCAGTTCAGCCTTCTTTCTCATCATCTCTTCCTGCTGCTGGCGCTGCAACTCCTGGAGAGCCTGCATTCTTGCCATGAGGCCATTAGCCTTCTTAGGATTACTCTTGTTCTCCTGATAGCGCTTTTCCAGGATGGCGAGAAGCTTCTCGTCGTTGGTGGTCTTACGCAGAGTCCACATAATGGCAGCACTGAAGAACAGTGAGATGAAGTAGTAGAAGTTCAAACCTGATGAATAATCATTGAACATGAAGAAGAACATCAATGGCATGAGATACATCATCCACTGCATCATCTTCATCTGCTCAGCCTGCTGACCTACCATCTGGTCTCTCTGCTGGCGCATGGTCATCCATGAGTACAACAGGTTGGCTACGCAGAAGAGAATACAGGTCAAACTCAAGTGATCACCTATCATCCAGATATTGGTGTTCCACTCAAAGATTGGGTCGTATGTACTCAAGTCGTTCATCCAGAGGAAATGCTCACCACGAAGCTGGATGGCATTAGGCACGAAGTTGAACATCGCAATCCACACTGGCATCTGAATCAACATAGGCAAGCAGCCTGACAATGGACTCACACCATACTTGGCATATTCAGCCATCATCGCCTGTTGTTTCTGCATCTGATCCTCAGGCTTGTTATACTGCGCAGTAGCAGCCTCGAGCTTTGGTTTCAGAACGCGCATCTTGGCAGAACTCATATAGCTCTTCTTCACCATAGGGTAGGTGATGAGCTTCAGAAGCAAGGTGATGAGAATCAGCACGACGCCCATAGGGAATACCTTGCTCAACCAGTCGAACACGTAGAGTGTGAAGAAACGGTTGATCCAGCGGATGATAGGCCATCCCAGATAAACAAGCTTCTGGAACTCCAGGTCCTTACCGAAGGTACTTTCCTTCTCGGTATTCTTGAGAATCTGGAAATCGTTAGGACCAAAATAGAACTCAAACTCAGAGGCTTTCTTGCCGGTTGGGTCAAAAGCAGTTTTCATCTTAGCCTGGAACTGCTTCAGATAGCCAGAACCCTTCTCCTGTGGGATAGAGGTCATGAAGGCATCCTTTTCGAAGTTGTCTTTAGCTACGATGATGGCAGAGAAGAACTGGTTCTTGAAAGATACCCAGTCGATGGTCTCTTCGATTTTCTCATCGATTTTCTCGCTTCCCTCATTGAGATAGTCAGTGCCACCCTCTACATCGTGATAGGTGAGCGTGGTGTAG
Source organism: uncultured Prevotella sp. (assembly GCA_900554835.1). Classification (GTDB taxonomy): domain Bacteria; phylum Bacteroidota; class Bacteroidia; order Bacteroidales; family Bacteroidaceae; genus Prevotella. The sequence goes on from USJD01000060.1 coordinate 12,384, forward strand.
CGGTTTTCGAACATGAAACCACGTTCCTGCTGGCGTGCCTTATCACTCCAGTCGATGTCCATCTTATTATAATTAGGTGAGAACAGACCTTCCATACCCTGAGCAGAGAAGCTCATGTGGAGCATGTAGTCCTTACCTAAAGTATAAGTCATGGAGAGCGTTTTTCCTTCTCCAGCCACAGCCGTCATGGTAACCGTAGAATCCGTTACGTTGGATGGAGTGAAGTAGAGGTCGCTGGTGATGATGTTAGCTTCCTTGGCCTCAAGCATAAACTTAAGACTCTGGTCTTTGCCATCGAAGAGCATAACATCCTTCTGGTCGGCAGAACCGTCCTTTACCTGGATGTTGTGACCTACATAACCCTTGATTACTGCCTTCTCGACAGTACCACCCTTGGTGTTGAGGGTTAATTCAACTTTCTCGTTTTTCAAAACGATCTTCTTCGCCTGACCCTTCAAAGCAGAATAGAAGAGGGCTGTAGAGTCTGCCTCAACCTTAGCCTTGGCATCTGCCTGACGCTTGGCTGCTGCAGCCTTGCTGGCCTTTTCTATCTCAGCATGCTTAGCCTTGGCAATGGAATCCTGTACGAATGCCGCTCTCTGTTCTTCTGCAGAAGGCTGTGTGTACCAGCTGAATCCGATAAGTACTAAGGCAATGAGAAGAAAGCCAATAATGTTGTTCTTGTTCATTGTTATTTTAGAAATTTATATTATTTCTTGTTTGAGATAGCCGTCTTGACGAAATCCATGAACAGAGGATGAGGTTTCAATACGGTACTTTGGTATTCTGGATGATACTGTGTACCGATGTACCATTTCAATCCTGGTATTTCAACGATTTCTACCAAGTCGCTCTCTGGGTTGCGTCCCACGCACATCATGCCGTTCTTCTCGTATTCCTTCTGGAACTCATTGTTGAATTCGTAGCGATGGCGATGACGTTCCTGGATGTGCTCCTTTTTATATATAGAGAAGACGCGAGAACCTTGTTTCAGTACACATTCGTATGCACCGAGTCGCATGGTTCCACCCATATTGGAGATGTTTTTCTGTTCCTCCATGATGTCGATGACATTGTGTGGAGTCTTCTCATCCATCTCTCTTGAATTGGCATCTTTGTAGCCCAATACGTTGCGGGCAAACTCGATGACCATCATCTGCATACCCAGGCAGATACCGAAGGTAGGGATGTCGTGGGTGCGAGTATAGTGGGCAGCAATGATCTTGCCCTCAATGCCGCGCTGGCCGAATCCTGGACAGATGACGATGCCGTCCTGACCCTTCAACTGCTCAGCCACATTCTCTTCTGTGAGATATTCAGAATTGATGAATGTAATCTTCACCTTGTGGTCGTTGTAGGTGCCAGCATGTGAAAGACTCTCGCGGATACTCTTGTAGGCATCCTGCAGGTCGTACTTTCCTACCAGTCCGATGTTCACCACCTCTGTAGCCTTGCTTCTGCGGTCGAGGAATGCTTTCCAAGGACCCAGTGCAGGCTTTTCACCGATAGGCTCGCCCATCTTGCGGAGAATGGCAGTGTCGAGACCCTGGTTCTGCATGTTTACAGGCACTTCGTAGATACTGGCGAGGTCTTCGCTTTGTATCACGCAGTCCAGATCCACATTACAGAAGCTGGCTACCTTTTTCATGATTCCCTCTTCGAGATGTTTCTCTGTGCGGAGAATCAGAATATCTGGCTGAATACCTACACTTTGCAATTCCTTCACGGAGTGCTGGGTAGGTTTGGTTTTCAACTCGCCTGCAGCCTTCAGATAAGGCACGTAGGTGAGGTGCACATTGACGGCGTTCTTGCCCAATTCCCATTTCAGCTGTCTGATAGCTTCCATGTAAGGAGCACTTTCGATGTCGCCGATGGTTCCGCCTATCTCGGTGATTACGAAGTCATAGTGATACTTCTTGCCGAGCAGCTTCACATTGCGCTTGATCTCGTCGGTGATGTGAGGCACCACCTGGATGGTTTTTCCGAGATAATCGCCACGACGTTCCTTGTCAATGACTGCCTTGTAGATACGACCAGTGGTGAGAGAATTTGCTTTCGTAGTTTGAATACCGGTGAATCGCTCGTAGTGTCCGAGGTCCAGGTCGGTTTCCATACCATCTACTGTCACGTAGCACTCACCATGCTCGTACGGGTTCAGTGTGCCCGGGTCGATGTTGATGTATGGGTCAAACTTTTGGATAGTAATGTTGTAACCTCTTGCTTGAAGAAGTTTACCGATGGATGAAGATATGATTCCTTTACCCAAAGAAGAAACCACACCACCAGTAACGAAGATGTACTTAGTTTCAGCCACGATATTTATATTTTAAATTAGAATAATCGCGTGCAAAGTTACTATAAATTTATGAAATAGCCAAAATTATTGCAAATAATGCCGTTGTTTTATGAATTATTTATTACCTTTGCGCCTAAATTATAGCATTGCGTAGATTTTAATGATTATGAAATTGAGATTTAATATAGTGATGGCTGCTCTTTTTATTTGTTTCCCTTCATGGGCACAACCAAAGAGTCATAGGCTTACTAAGGGGGTACAGGAACCGGAAACGGCTGAATGGGTGAAGAATTATATGGATTCTTTATCCGCAGTTCGTGCGCATATCGATTCCTGTAATTATAATGTGAAAGATATCCGCTATTCCCGACTTTTCACCCCGCTTACTTTTTATCATTCTCCTGCTAATCATTTTCTCAGATTGAATCCTGCTGGCTATTCTGATTCTCTTGAATGTATGCTGGATAAGTCTTTGATGTTCATCTATTTAAACCGTCCTGATCTTGTGAGAAGTAATGAGTCCAGACTGGATGTGGTTGGTGCTCCTATTCCTGAGGGTGCTCCGAGAAAGACGGAGGTGGATATCGTGGAGGAGGTGGCTCCCAAGGCTATTGAATTAGAGGCTTCGCCGATGAAGATCTATGTGGCGAAACCTAATTTCTGGACGATCAAGGGGGATTATTACTTGCAGTTCCTTCAGAATTATGTGAGTGATAACTGGTATAAAGGCGGCGAGAGCAACTACTCTATGTTGGGTAGTGTCACGATGCAGGCCAATTATAACAATAAGCAGAAGGTGAAGTGGGAAAACAAGCTGGAGATGCGCTTGGGTTACCAGACTTCCAAGGGGGATACTTTGCATAAGTACAAAACTTCTGAGGATTTGCTGCGTTATACCGGAAAGTTGGGTTTGCAGGCTACTAAGAGGTGGTATTATACCTTGCAGGTGATCGGACAGACTCAGTTTACGAAAGGTCTTCGCAGTAATGATAAGCTTGTTTATTCCGACTTCATGTCACCTTTCAAGTTGAATCTTTCTGTCGGTATGGATTATTCCATCGACTGGTTCAATCATCGCCTGAAGGGTAGCACGCATATCGCTCCTTTGGCTCTTAACTGGAAATATGTGGGCCGCAGTTCGCTTGCCACCCGATATGGTTTGGAAGAAGGACAGCATGGACTTGTAGATTATGGTTCGGAATTTACGGTTGATTTTACGTGGCAGATGGCGGAAAACCTGAGATGGAAGACTCGCCTCTATGGATATACTACTTATGAGCGTGCTGAGTTGGAGTGGGAGAATACCCTCAGTTTCCAGTTCAACAAGTATATTTCTACCAATATATTCCTGTATCCTCGCTTTGATGATGGCACCAAGCGCAAGGAGGGTGAGAGCTATTGGCAGTTTAAAGAATTCGCATCCGTAGGTTTCTCCTATTCTTTTTAGTGTACAATCCTACGGAGTATTCGAATTATTTACATAAGTATAAAGTGAAAGCCAAGTCAGTTTTCTTGTTTTGAACAACTGGCTTGGCTTTTTTTGTGTAATTGAGTTTTATTATGAAATTTCTTTCTTCTATCTGATTTCTTATTCTTTTCTCATGAAAAACTATAGCTTCAAAACGCCCCGAAATAATGGTCATAAATGATGAAAAGAATGATGGCAAGAGCTATCAGACAAAGAAAAGAGAATAGGAGTCTTCCTATGATTCTTCTCCTAATCTGTGATCTCGTATGACGATTGTGTCCTGCTCTGCGACTGTAATGTTCCTTGTGTCCACTACTTCTTTGTTCACTTCCATCTCTGTGATGGTGGTGATGATGTCTTTCCTCTGTTTCCATGAGTATCTCTCCTTATGCTTAGTATATATTAGAATCTGAAACAAACTTCCACGTCTGCCATAGAATAATTGTGGTCTGCGCTTGCGCGGTCGTTGACAAACGCATATTCTGACAGAATGGTGAAGTTTTTGTTGATATGATAGTTCAAACCGACTTCGTATTGGGTTCTCATCATGTCAGTCTTGCCGTTAGCCTCGTACATATCATAGCGAGCCTTTGCATAGAGCTTCTTGCTCACGATAGGTGCGATGACAAGACCATATACACCCTGTGCCTTATTGCCGATTTTTTGGTTGAGACTGCAATCCTTGGAGGCTTCATCCCCATGATTGGTGATGCTTTTGGCAAATGCCATACCCGTAGAATGGATATATTCTGAACGGACAGTCCAGTCGTTTGCTTTGTATTCGAATGAGAAGGCATATCGGTTCTGGCTGAGTTTACGAACGCCAGACTGAGGTATCTTTCTGTCTTCGACGAAATTCGCTCCAGATGCTACTCTTACCGTTTCCAGCCATTCTCCCTTTCTTGCATAAGAACCCGTCCAGCCGAAAGCACCGATGCGCATTCCTGCCACAGGCATCACCCATACGCCACCGATTACATTCTTCTGGTTATCCACGTCCTTGGTATTGATGCCCTGTCCGTTGAACACACCTATCTGATAGTGCAGCAGGTTGCGGCCATTGGCATTCTTGAGGAAATCTCCTTGCAGCTGCAGACCGATATCACGGCCGTTGGATGCATGCTTGCCAGAGCGGTCGCTGAAACCAGCCAACTTGCTTACGTTCTGAGAATATCCCATGAATCCCTGGTCGATAGGGTGCATCGGATTTTCAAAGGTAAACGGATTCTTGAACTGACCGATTTTTACCTTGAAATAACTGTATTTCTGCCATTCAGCAAACAGATCTACCATTCTTGGACTGCTGCCTAAATCGGATGTGTTGCCATTAAACTGGATTTGAGCTTTCCAGTAGAAATCGTTGGCGATACGTCCTTCAAGAGCGATACGTCCCATGCGGATGTTGAAGGAATTGGATTCCTTGCCTTTCTGTCCGCTATACTGATATTGAGTCATGCCGTAGCCCGACAACTTGACGTTGTTGAGCCATGCTGGCAACTCGATGGTTTTCTTCTCTTGTGCGCCTGCTGTGGTCACTGCCATAGTCATCAGCGCCATGATGATACTTTTCTTCATCTCCATTTCTATTTTGTCTTTAGGTTTATTTTTTAGCTGCGAGTTCCTCTGCAGTCAGGTCTTCTGCTTGAGCAGCCTGGAGGGCGAGTTTCTCAGCTTCCTTGGCGGCCTTGGCTTCCGCAGCAGCCTTCTCGCGCTCTCTGCGTTCCTTCAACTTCTGCTTGATCTCCGTATCGCAGCGCTTTTCGAGAAGTACCACGTTTTCTACGTGAGGAGTGTGAGGGAACATATCCACTGGCTGAACCGCTGCTACTTTGTAGTAATCGTCCATCAACTGGAGGTCGCGTGCCTGTGTGGCAGGATTACAACTTACATACACGATGCGGCCTGGTGCAGCATTCAGAATCACGTTGATGACATCTGGATGCATACCGGCACGAGGTGGGTCGGTGATGATGACATCAGGACGGCCATGCTGCTTGATGAAATCGTTGGTCAGGATATCCTTCATGTCGCCAGCATAGAACAATGTGTTTTCTATCTGGTTTACCTGAGAATTCACCTTTGCATCCTCGATAGCTTCAGGCACGTATTCGATACCGATTACTTTCTTTGCCTTGTGTGCCACGAAATTGGCGATGGTTCCTGTACCGGTATAGAGGTCGTAAACCAACTCATTTCCTGTGAGGTTGGCAAATTCACGCGCTACACAGTAGAGGTGGTAAGCCTGCTCGGTATTGGTCTGATAGAAACTCTTAGGACCT
>USJD01000061.1 GCA_900554835.1 uncultured Prevotella sp.
AGGCTCGTGCCGAAGCCGGTGATAATGAGAAGAGTCTTTATCATATCATCAAACCTGAAATCAATTTTGAACCTGGTACTTCTGAGTATGATCCACGCGTCTATGAAAGCGCTGCAGAGAATTTCAAAAAATTCCAGGAGAATGGTTGGTTGAAACAGGATGATAAGGAACAATATTACATTTATGCCCAGACCATGAATGGCAAGACTCAGTATGGCCTTGTGGTGGGTGCTTATGTAAACGATTATATGACGGGTGTTATCAAAAAGCATGAGTTAACTCGCCGTGACAAGGAGGAGGATCGCATGAAGCACGTACGTGTTTGCAATGCAAATATCGAACCTGTATTCTTTGCTTATCCAGATAATCCGGTACTCAATAACCTTTTGGTTCGCTATGCTGCTACTGCACCAGAGTATGATTTCATAGCTCCAGTTGACGGATTCCGTCATCAATTCTGGATTGTTAGTGATGACCAGGATATTGCCACTATTACAGCGGAGTTTGAGAAGATGCCAAGTCTCTATATAGCTGATGGTCATCATCGTTCAGCTGCTGCTGCTTTGGTAGGTGCTGAAAAGGCTAAGAATAATCCTCATCATACTGGTCAGGAAGAATACAACTACTTTATGGCAGTTTGTTTCCAGGCAAGTCAGTTGACAATTCTTGACTATAATCGAGTAGTGAAGGACTTGAACGGTTTGACTTCAGAGCAATTCCTCGATGCTTTGACTAAAAATTTCGAAGTTATTGAGATTGATGCCATTAATATCAATGTATCTGGTGATGATGAAGGTATTCCATGCTATGAAAAGATGGAGTTACAGGAAGCTATTGATAAATTCGGTTTGGATATTCTGAAACCTGCAGCCCTTCATTCATTCCTTCTTTATCTGGATGGTAAATGGTATGGATTATTCGCTAAGCCAGGTACTTACGATGATGAAGATCCGATTGGCGTATTGGATGTTGATATTTCATCCCGTTTGATTCTTGATGAAATCCTTGGAATCAAGGACTTACGCTCTGACAAACGTATCGATTTTGTGGGTGGTCTCCGTGGACTTGGTGAGCTGAAACGCCGTGTAGATAGTGGTGAAATGAAGATGGCATTGGCACTTCATCCGGTAACTATGCAGCAGATTATGGACATAGCTGATAGTGGTAAGATTATGCCACCTAAGGCAACTTGGTTTGAACCAAAACTGCGTAGCGGTTTGATTATTCATAAATTAGACTAAAGAGTTCGACTTAATTAAATGATCGACGAATACAAAACTATAAAAGGTCAAGTAGGCGAGGGACTGTACACTGAGAAAAGAAGTAAGTTCCTCGCTTTTGCCCATCATGTGACATCTGTCGAAGAAGTGAAGGAAATTGTGGCAGGTTATAGGAAGAAATACTATGATGCCAGACATTGTTGCTATGCATATATGTTGGGTCCTGAAAGAAATGAATTCCGGGCAAATGATGATGGCGAACCGTCTTCTACTGCCGGAAAACCTATCTTAGGACAGATCAATAAAGCAGAGTTGACAGATATTCTGATAGTGGTTATCAGATATTTCGGTGGAGTAAAACTCGGAACAAGTGGTTTGATAGTCGCTTATCGTGAAGCTGCTATAGAGGCATTGGCTCATTGTGCAGAGGAAATCAGACAGGTAGAAGAAATTGTCACTTACGATTTTACCTATCCTATGATGAATGATGTGATGAGGATTGTGAAGGAAATGAATCCTCGTATTGTGGATCAGGTTTTTGATAATACCTGCAGTATAAAGCTTTCCATTCGCAAGAGTGAGGCGGAACAATTGAGAACTCGCTTGAAGAAACTTTCGTTTGAATAAGTTTCTCCAAGCGAGTTTTGGATTATATATTCTTTTCGTTAAACAAATCAGAAATGTATCTGTTTTAAAAAACTGGAAGTTTTTGTATTTATTATCCGGATGCAATGGATTTTATTTTCGGATGATCATCTTAAAGCTATAATTCCGGATAGCTTACATCTTCTAAGAAAAGAGCATTGCCTGGCATACTCTCGCCGGCATCACTTCTTGTTCCCTGATGCAAAATTTCAAGAAATTGATTCATGCTTATTTTTCCACGGCCTACATCAATTAATGTTCCTACTACAGCTCTCACCATATTGCGAAGGAAACGGTTGGCAGTTATTTCAAAATACCAGGATGTAGAGGAGGTCTGCACCCATTTCGCTTCTGTAACATGACAAATGGTAGTCTTGTTATCACCACCAGCCTTGCAGAATGCAGCATAGTCTTCATGCTGAAGGAAATACTTGGCTGCTTCATTCATTTTGTCAAAATCCAGTGGGTAATTAATTTGGAGAGAGAAATGACGTGCAAATGGATCCTTTCGTGTATGTATATAATAATGGTAGGTGCGGGAAGTGGCGGAGAAACGGGCATGCATGTCATCTGCAACAGGGAAAACATCCCATACAGATATATCTCTTGGGAGAATTCGATTCAGGCGATAAACCATCTGGTCGCAGGAAATGGGAAGAAGTTCCTTTTTCGCAGACATATCTTTTTCTTCATCAGAAGATAATGCTGCCTGCTCTTTTAGTTCCCAATCAAAATGAGCAGCCATTTTTCTGGCATGAACTCCTGTGTCTGTACGTCCGGCACCTACAACTTCAATCTCTTTTCGGAGTAAAATAGACAACGCTCGTTGCAACTCTTGCTGCACCGTATTGGCATTAGGCTGAATTTGCCATCCATGATAGTTTGTACCATCATAACTAAAAGTAATAAAGTATCTAGTCATAGCTGCAAAATTACGAAAAATATGCGATATATGCGATAATAATACCAAATTTTTTCAATTTTGATACAATTTTGAAAGAAAAATGGTAATTTGTTTTGCAATTTGGCAATAAATTTGTAATTTTGCGAATAATTTTGTAAAATTGATTATGGCACAGAATATTTTTAGAGGGTTAGGTATAGCTCTCATTACTCCATTTAAGACCGATGGTTCGGTAGATTACCAGGCTCTGAAGAGATTGGTAGAGTTTCAAATTGACAATGGTGCAGATTTCCTTTGCATCCTTGCTACAACTGGCGAGGCGCCTTGTCTTACCAAAGATGAGAAAGATAAAATCACTGAACTTGTCAAAGAGGTCAATCATGGACGTGTCAAGATTTTGAAGTACTGTGGTGGTAATAATACTGCTGCTGTAGTAGATGAAATCAAGAATACTGATTGGAGTGGTATTGATGGTATCCTCAGTATTTGTCCTTATTATAATAAGCCTTCTCAGGAGGGACTTTACCAGCATTTCAAAGCTATCGCTGAAGCAAGTCCTCTGCCTATCGTATTATATAATGTACCAGGTAGAACAGGTATCAACATGAAACCTGAAACAACTTGCCGTATCGCCCGTGATTTCCCTAATATAGTTGCTATCAAGGAAGCAAGTGGCAGTCTTGAACAGGTAGATGAGATTATCAAAAATAAACCTGATAATTTTGATGTTATCAGTGGTGATGATGCATTGACTTTCTCTATGGTAGCCAGCGGTGCAGCAGGTGTGATTTCTGTTATCGGTAATGCTCTTCCTAAGGCATTTAGCCGTATGATACGCTTGGAGTTCCGTGGTGAATATGAGCCTGCACGCAAGATTCATCATGCGTTTACTGAGCTTTATAGCTTGCTTTTCGTAGATGGTAACCCTGCTGGTGTAAAGGCTTTGCTCAACGATATGGGTTTCATAGAAAATGAACTTAGATTGCCTCTTGTTCCAACAAGAATTGCAACCAAGCAGAAAATGAGCGATATCATCAAGGACTTGCGTTTCTGATGACATTAGCTTTTGTTTGCATTTTTGCTCGTTTTCCGAAATATTACCATGAATTATTCTGAATTTCACTAATACCTATATTATGTCAGAAGATAGAAGAATTATACATGAAATTACTCCGCTGATGGGTAAAGATGTTTTATACATTGCAGACCGTCATAAAAAGGAGTTCACTTATCCTATTCATAACCACTCTGTGTTTGAACTCAATTTTGTGGAGAACGCAAAGGGTGTCCGGCGCATAGTGGGTGACTCGCAGGAAATTATCGGTGATTATGATTTGTGTTTGATTACTTCTCCTGACCTTGAACATGTATGGGAACAGAATGATTGTCGCAGCGAGGATATCAGAGAGATTACGATACAATTTGACTTCAGTATGGGTACCGAAACGCTCTTTGGCAGAAATCCGTATTCAAGTATTACAAGAATGATGCAGGAAGCCAAGAAAGGACTTGTGTTTCCGATGAAAGCCATTATGAAAGTATATGGATTGTTGGATACGTTGAGTTCTGTCAAAGATGGCTTTTATGCCGTGCAGCAGTTTTTGACTATATTGTATGAACTTTCACGGTGTGATGGTGCTAAGACTTTAGCTTCTACCAGTTATGCGAAGGTTACCGTGGAGGATGACAGTAGAAGAATTCTGAAGGTAAAGAATTATATCTCTAAGAATTATATGGATGAACTGAGACTGCCAGAGCTTGCAAGCATGGCTGGCATGAGTCCAAGTGCATTCAGTAGATTCTTTAAGCTGCACACCGGAAGAAATATCAGTGAATATATTATTGATCTGAGATTGGGTTATGCAGCACGAATGCTGGTAGATACGGCTAAGTCCATCAGTGAAATTGGGTTTGATTGTGGATTTAATAATCTGAGTAACTTTAATCGCATTTTCAAAAAGAAAAAAGGATGCTCACCAAGTGAATTCCGTGAAAACTATCACAAGACACGTATTATTGTGTAGTCTGTCTAATGAATGGACTGTATGAATCGTGTTTTCTTCTGATGAATTTATGGCCTATGGCATAAATGCCTGTTATAAATATTAAGAATTGAAGAGAATTAAAGAATAAAAAAACAAATAAATCTTCCATGTATGACTACTTGGAAGATTTTTTGTTCTTTTTACCTTTTCCGCAATCGTTTAAGTAAAAATTTGATTAAAAATTCTATTATTATTTTGTTTTACCGAAAATTTGAGTTATTTTTGCAAAGAAAATAGTTAATGGAATTCCCAAAAGGTTTTTCAAAGGCAAAACATTAAAAACTACTATACAATTATGAAGCAATTTATGGATGAAAATTTCTTGCTCGACACTAAGACTGCGCAGGATCTTTTCCACAATCATGCGGCTAAAATGCCAATTATTGACTATCACTGCCACCTTATTCCAGAGATGGTAGCTAATGATCACAAGTTTAAGAGTATTACAGAACTTTGGCTCGGTGGTGACCACTACAAGTGGCGTGCCATGAGAACTAATGGTGTAGATGAGCGTTTCTGCACTGGTACCGATACAAGCGATTGGGAGAAGTTCGAGAAGTGGGCTGAAACTGTTCCTTATACATTCCGCAACCCATTGTATCATTGGACTCATCTCGAGCTTAAGACTGCTTTCGGTATTGACAAACAGTTGAGCCCTAAGACTGCTCGTGAGATTTATGATGAGTGTAATGAGAAATTGCAGTTGCCTGAGTTCAGTGCACGCGGTTTGATGCGTCATTATCATGTAGAGTGTGTTTGTACAACAGACGATCCAATTGATGATCTCCGTTATCACAAGCAGACTCGTGAGAGCGGTTTCGAAATCAAGATGATTCCAGCTTGGCGTCCTGACAAGGCTATGAATATCGAGAAACCAGATTTCGCTGAGTATATGAACAAGTTGGGTGAGGTTGCCGGTGTTACCATCACTACTTTCCAGGATATGGTAGATGCTCTTCAGAAGCGTCACGATTTCTTCACAGAGAATGGCTGTAAGTTGAGTGACCATGGTATTGAGGAATTCTATGACGAGGCATATACTGATTCTCAGATTGAGACTATCTTTGAAAAGGCTATGCGAGGTCAGCAGTTGTCTGTTACAGAGGTTCGTCAGTACAAGCATGCTTTCTTGAGAATTTGTGCAGAGATGGATCATGCTGCAGATTGGACACAGCAGTATCACTATGGTGCTATTCGTGATAATAACACATTGATGTACAACAAGTTGGGCGCTGATACAGGTTTTGATTCTATCGGTGAGTTTACTACAGCTCGTGCTATGAGTAGCTTCTTGAATGAATTGAACGTAGAGGGTAAGCTGACACGTACTATCCTTTACTGCTTGAACCCATGTGCCAATGAGGTAATCGCTACTATGCTTGGTAATTTCCAGGATGGTTCTTGCCCAGGTAAGATTCAGTTCGGTTCTGGCTGGTGGTTCAATGATCAGCTCGATGGTATGACACGCCAGATGAACGCATTGTCAGTACTCGGCCTTTTGAGCCGTTTCGTTGGTATGTTGACTGACTCTCGCTCTTTCTTGAGCTATCCACGCCATGAGTATTTCCGCCGTTTGCTTTGCAACCTCCTCGGTAATGATGTAGAGAAGGGCTTGCTTCCTAACGATATGGAGAGTCTCTCTCGCATGGTTGAGGATATCTCTTACAACAATGCTCGCAACTACTTCAAGTTCTATTAATCGTAGAGCTGAATAGCAATTATACTAAGACAAATCCCTTTACGGCATCTGATGATGTTGTGAAGGGATTTGTTGGTTTTTAACTAAATAAAATTTTTGAATATGGGGGTAATAGACAGAATACTACGATATTACGAAGATCTCAGAGAATTTAATTCTTCTAATATCAAGGATTTCCGAGGCAGAGTAAAGTCTTGGATAAAGATGGGTATGCTTGCCGGACGTATCTTCTATGTAAAGGATATGTGGGCCAGAGATGTGGCAGCATTGACTTTTGCCTCCTTCATGGCTTTGATTCCTTTTATGGCGATGATGTTTGTCATTGCCAGAGGTTTTGGATATGCATCCTTATTGGAATCCTGGCTTTCTACTACTTTTGAGGCACAACCGGTTGTGGCCCAAACTATCGTAAATTTCGTACATAATTATATTGAGAATACCCAAAGCAACTATATCATCGGTACGGGTATCGTGATGTTTCTTTATACTATCATCTCTCTGATGCAGAAAATAGAGCTCACTTTTGATGATATTTGGCATACGGGAGAACGTTCTTGGAAACAGATTTTTACAGAATATCCTACCATTCTGTTCGGTTTAGGCCTCATGATCCTTTTTGCTTCGAGTATTAATGTATGGACGGTGAATATGGTAGATAATGTCGATAAGATAGCTGATATAGGAGAAACAATTCCTTCGTTTATCCTCCATTTGGCTGCATTCGTTCCGATGTTTCTGTTCTTTGTGTTCTGCTATTGTGTTATTCCGAATACCTATATCAGACTTCGCAGTACCCTTGTACCTTCTTTTCTGGCTGGTATCTGTATGACAGCATTGCAGTATGGCTATATTTATTTGCAAGTATTCCTTTCCAGCTATAATGTCATTTACGGTTCTTTGGCTGCCATTCCGCTTTTCCTGTTATGGCTTCAGATTTCTTGGGCAATAGTGGTATTTGGTGCTTTGCTTTGTCATACGAATCAAAACATACATTATTATGATGGAGACCTCAGATATGATCATCTTAAATTAGTGCAGCGTGTCAAGGTTTGCGGAATGGTTATGCATTTGGTATGTAAACGGTTTAATAATGGAGAACAGGCTTATACTCCTAAGCAGATTCATGATTTAACAGAAATACCGCAACAGATAGTCAATCAGGCAGTAAGAGAACTCCTGCAGGCCAAATTACTGGTAGAGATTAGAAGCGAGAAAAGGGGGTGTTTTGAAGAATCGGTTATCTTGCATCCGATAGAGAAGATAGATCATCTGACTTATGGGGTGATGATAGAGCGACTCTTCAACTATGGTGAGGAAATTTCTGGTTTTTCAGAAATAGAAAAAGAATTGAAATTGTGGAAAAATATCGATATCGTAAATCAGAAATTCGTAGAAAACGGTAAGCAGATATTATTTATTTAGAAAAATATAAACGGTCATTTGTAACTTCAGTTTTACAAATGACCGTTTATTATTTATATTCTCCTAAATTATAAATAGGATAACTTTATTTTCATTCTTATGAGTTCATAGAGAGTAAGAACTCATCATTATTTCTTGTATGCTGCATGCTGTTGTGGATGGTATTCATTGCCTCAATTGGATTCATGTCTGAAATATACTTGCGCAAAATCCACATACGGTCGAGCGTAACCTTATCCTGCAGGAGATCATCACGACGTGTAGAAGAAGCAACCAGATTGACAGCAGGGAAGATACGTTTATTGCTGAGAGAACGATCCAACTGCAATTCCATATTACCCGTACCCTTGAATTCCTCAAAGATAACTTCATCCATCTTACTACCCGTATCAATCAAGGCAGTAGCAATAATTGTCAGCGAGCCACCTCCCTCAATATTTCGGGCAGCACCGAAGAAACGCTTTGGCTTCTGGAGTGCATTGGCATCTACACCACCAGTAAGAACCTTACCAGAAGCTGGCGCAACAGTATTGTAAGCACGAGCTAATCGTGTAATGGAATCAAGGAAGATGACAACGTCGTGCCCACATTCTACCATTCTTTTTGCTTTTTCCAAAACGATACCTGCAATCTTCACGTGGCGCTCTGCTGGTTCATCGAATGTAGATGCAATAACTTCAGCATTTACAGTACGAGCCATATCAGTAACCTCCTCTGGACGTTCATCGATGAGGAGCATCATCAGATAAGCCTCTGGATGGTTGGCAGCAATCGCATTTGCGATATCCTTCATCAAGATGGTCTTACCCGTCTTAGGCTGAGCAACAATTAAAGCGCGTTGTCCCTTACCGATTGGTGAGAACAAATCTACTATTCTCGTGCTGAGATTTGTAGTTGCACGATTTCCACAGAGAGAGAATTTCTCATTAGGGAAGAGTGGAGTAAGATGCTCGAATGGAACTCTGTCTCTTACTTCTGATGGCTCACGACCGTTAATCTTGACAATAGAAGTCAATGGGAAATACTTCTCACCTTCATGAGGTGGGCGTACCTTACAGAGAACAACATCGCCAGTTTTGAGACCATATCGCTTGATAAAGTTGGAAGCAACATATACATCGTCAGGAGAAGATAAATAATTATAGTCGCTACTGCGAAGAAATCCGTAACCGTCAGGCATTACTTCGAGAACACCATTGGATGTGATGATGTCACTGAAATCATATAATGGTTCTTGTTCCTGTTCCGGTGCTTCTGACTGAGTAGCTGTGTCTTGTTGGTTTGCTGTAGCAGAAGTCATTGGTCTGTCAAATATGTCGTAAGTTGGCAGAGCTGACTGATCTTCAATAGGTAAATCAACAACAGGGATGAAGTCTGTCCCATCACCTGGATCGTTTTCCCAAACTTGCTCAAAGCTATTATTTGTTGTCTGAACTGTTGCATGCTGCTGGAATGTTTCTTCCTCATTTTGAGCATTCATCTTTGCCTGTAACTGTGCTATCAGTTCACTATTCTGACCATTTGTTCCTGGTAAATGATCGAATGCTTGCTCAGGAATAAAGTTATCAGAATCATTCAAAGAAGAATCGGAAGTAGCAGTAGAATCATTCTCTGCAACTGTATTTCCTTCATTCTTACTTTCTTCAGTATTATCCATGTCAGCATGATTTTCTGAAACCTTATTTTCTGCAGATAATGCATTAGCAGGCAGTTCTTCCTGGGCATTCTCGTTTTCAGAAGAGTTCATTTCGGTGTTAGTGGTATTATGGATAGCCAACTTAGCTTCATGTTGTTTTTTAAGCGCAGCTGCTTTAGCTATAGCAATAGCTTCCAATTCAGCCTTGCTTTTTCTACCACGATGCTTTGGAAAGGCAATAACAGGTTCCTCTGGGGAATTTGTTGATTGATCACTAACTTCAGTATTATAGTTTTCTTGTGGTTCTGTATTTGAGTTTGCTGATTCAGAAACCGGCAGCTTTCCTTCTTGAGTATTATCAGACTCATTAAATAAGTTGGGTTCAACCTGCACAGAAGGACCCGTAGCTTGATTTTTCATCACGTCAAAGTTTTCACCGTCTTTTCCCTTGACAGTGTAAACCTTATCTTCTGTTTTGGCAATGCGAGCTCTCTTTCTTTTTACCGGTTGAGGCGTTGTTTCCGCCTGAGCGTCAAGGATGGCATAGATGATAGTCTCCTTGTTGTCGCTTGATTTAATCTTTGCGCCAATTTGTTTAGCAATGTCCTTCAATGTTGCGACATTCCTAGAAGTTAATTCGTCTTTGCTATACATTATTTATAATAGTTATATTGTATATGATTCTTGATAGTATAAAAAGGTGTTTCAAGAGGAGAAACACCTATCGTACAAATTCCGAGTGCAAAGATAATTAAAAAAATCGTTTCTGCCAAATTTTTTTTGTATCTTTGCACAAAATTTCAATAAAAATGGCAAATCAGACACCATATTTAGATGTACAGAACCTTACAAAGCGCTTTGGAGCCCAGGTTCTTTTCGATAAAATCTCTTTTTCCATCGCTGAAGGACAGAAGGTGGGACTTGTTGCACGTAATGGTACGGGCAAATCTACTCTTATGTCTGTACTGATGAATAAAGAGGGGTATGAAAACGGTGATATTATATATCGTAGAGACTTGAAAATCGGTTATTTGGAGCAATCACCTGACTTTGATCCAGAGGAGACTGTGCTGGATGCTTGCTTCAATCATAATGGAGATCCGGAAAAGGTACTGAAAGCGAAACAGATACTTACGCAATTGCATATCACCAATCTTGAGCAACCTATGGGGCAGCTCAGTGGTGGCCAGCAAAAACGTGTGGCACTTGCTAATGTACTGATAGAAGAACCCGATTTTCTGATGCTGGATGAGCCTACTAACCATTTGGATCTGGAAATGATAGAATGGCTGGAGGGTTATCTGAATCGTGGAAACAAGACTATTTTCATGGTTACTCACGATCGTTTCTTCCTTGATAAGGTTTGTAATGTTATCCTTGAATTGGACGACCAGACTATTTATACCTATCGAGGTAACTATGCATATTATCTGGAGAAACGTCAGGAAAGAATGGACAATCTTCGTGCTGAGATTCAACATTCTAAGAATCTGTATAGAAGAGAACTTGACTGGATGCGCAGACAACCACAAGCTCGTGGACATAAAGCACGCTATCGTGAAGAGGCTTTCTATGAACTTGAAAAAGTTGCCAAACAGCGCATTGAGGACAGGCAGGTCAGACTGAAGGCCTCGACAGTTTATATTGGTAGCAAGATTTTTGAATGCCAGTATGTTAGCAAGGCTTTTGAAGATCACGGTCATAAAAAGGTGATACTTGATCATTTTTATTATAACTTTGCCCGTTTTGAGAAAATGGGTATTGTGGGTAATAATGGTACCGGTAAATCGACGTTTATCAAGATGCTCTTGGGTGAAGTGAATCCTGATGAGGGTAAATTTGATATCGGTGAGACTGTACGCTTTGGTTATTTCTCTCAGGAAGGTCTGAAATTCCGCGAAGACCAGAAGGTTATTGATGTAATCACAGAAATTGCCGACTATATCGATCTCGGTGGCGGTAAACACATGACTGCTTCTCAATTTCTCCAATTCTTCCTCTTTACACCGGAGGAACAACATAATTATGTATATAAGTTGAGTGGAGGAGAAAAGAGAAAGCTCTATCTGTGTACTGTATTGATGCGTAATCCGAATTTCCTCATTCTGGATGAGCCTACTAATGACCTGGATATTCAGACTTTGCAGGTTCTGGAGGAATATCTTCAGGATTTCCCTGGATGTGTTATAGTAGTCAGTCACGACAGGTATTTCATGGATAAGGTTGTAGATCATCTCCTTGTCTTCAAGGGAGAGGGTGATATTCAGGATTTCCCTGGCAACTATACTCAGTATCGTGATTGGAGCAGGTTGCAAACCAAGGAGAACGAAGAAGAATCCTCTAAGGCAAAATCGGCATCAAAGACAGGTGATGCAAAGAATAGTGATAATGCCAGCGGTACAGCCAAGCGTGATGTGAATTTTGAAAACAAACGGAAAATGTCTTTCAAGGAGAAACGTGAGTACGAGCAGCTTTCAAAGGAAATCGAAGCTTTAGAGAATGAGCAGAAGCTATTGGAAGAAGAACTCTGTAGCGGGAAACTGAGTGTGGACGAACTGACAGAGAAGAGCAAGAGATTACCACAAATCAAGGATGAACTTGACGAAAAGGAAATGAGATGGCTTGAACTTTCAGAATTGCTTTAATAACCGATATTCAGTATTCTTAAGAAGAAACTGAATGGGTAAAGTGTAACGTATAAATAATAATCGTAACTATAATATCAGATAACAATGGAGATTAAAAAATCAGAATTTACTATATCGGCTCCTCGAGTGAGCATGTGTCCTAAGGACAATAAATTGGAGTATGCTTTTATTGGCAGAAGTAATGTTGGTAAGTCAAGTCTTATCAATATGCTTTGCAATCACAAAGGCTTAGCAAAAACTTCAGCCACACCTGGTAAAACTCTGTTAATCAACCACTTTATCATCAATAATGAATGGTATCTGGTTGACCTTCCTGGCTATGGATTTGCCAAGCGCTCCAAGACTGTTCAGAAGCAACTGGAACAGATGATTGCCGGTTATATACTTCAGCGCCCACAGTTGGCAAATGTATTTGTACTGATTGACGTTCGCCATGAGCAGCAGAAGATAGATCGTGAATTTGTAGATTGGCTGGGTGAAAGCAACATTCCTTTCTGTATAGTATTTACAAAGGCAGACAAGTTAGGCCCTGTAAAGGCAAGAATGAATGCCCAGAAATGGATGCAAGCGTTGGAGGATCGCTGGGAAGAACTCCCTCCTTATTTTATAACCAGTAGTGAAAAGAAAATGGGCAGGGATGAAGTGCTTGATTATATTGATGAAATCAACAAGTCTTTGAGTGAATAAGTTTCTGAACAATTTAAATATTAATATCAGAATCAATGAAAGAAATTAAGTGGGGATTTATCGGCTGCGGTGAGGTAACCGAGAAGAAGTCAGGACCGGCATTCAATGAAGTTTCTGGCTCACAAGTTGTTGCGGTTATGAGCAGAAGCGAAAAGAAAGCGCGCAGTTATGCTGAGCGCCATCATATCAGAAAATGGTACACTGATGCTCAAGAACTTATTGATGACCCTGATGTAAATGCGGTCTATATCGCCACGCCACCTTCTTCTCATGCCACTTTTGCTATTATGGCAATGAAGGCTGGTAAACCTGTTTATGTAGAGAAGCCTTTGGCTGCAAGCTATAATGACTGTATTCGTATCAATCGTATTAGCGAACAGACAGGTGTGCCATGTTTTGTTGCTTATTATCGTCGTTATCTCCCTTATTTCCAGAAGGTTAAGGAAATTATTCAAAGTGGAGGTATAGGAGATGTTATCAATGTGCAGGTAAGATTTTCGGTTCCGCCACGCGATTTAGACTATCATAGTGGCAAGGAAATGCCATGGAGATTGCAACCGGATATTTCTGGTGGTGGCTACTTTTATGATTTAGCTCCACACCAGATTGATCTTTTGCAAGATTTGTTTGGTGTGATAACACGTGCCCACGGATATCCTGCAAATCGTGCTCACTTGTATGAAGCTGAAGATACGATTTCTGCATGTTTCTTCTTTGAAAGTGGCATTCCTGGAAGCGGAAGCTGGTGTTTTGTTGGACATGAAAGTGCTAAGGAAGATTGTATTGAAATCATTGGCGACAAGGGATCATTGTCTTTCTCGGTATTCAATTACGAACCTATCCGATTAATTAATTCCGAAGGAAAGAAAGATATCGTTGTTCCAAATCCGCCATACGTTCAATTACCAATCATCCAAAAGGTGATAGAAGATTTACAGGGAATAGGTATTTGTGAATGTACTGCTATTTCTGCTACTCCAACCAATTGGGTACTTGACCGTATTCTTTGGAAAAACTAAAGGCTCATAGGGCTGATGAATATTCGTTCGGCTACTCAGGTTTCTGATTAATCAGATTTCTGATAAAACTTGAAATAAAGTTTGCTTGTATTCTCTAAAGTAATTAACATCGTGATTGAGATGAAGAGATATTATATTGGATTATTTTTGCTGTTTTCCGTTGCATCTATTCATGCAACGGAAATAGGGGAGCGTGATTCTATCGGTTTCAACGTTCTCTTCAATAGATCGATGTTTCAATCCAATTCACCTGATAGTCTCATCAGGGAAAAACATAAAAAAACATTCTTCCATCGTGTGGGGGATGTTTTTACGAAGTTTTTCCGTGAATTTAATGTTACTGACAGTTCCTATATAGAACCGCAGCATTATAATTATACTGTAATGCTTCAGAATACGAACACTTATGAGGAATATACGCTTTCCAGCAAGGAAGGACAGCGCATTTCTTTTGCACCCGATCCAACCTTCCGACTGGGTCCTTATTTAGGCTGGCGCTGGGTTTTTCTGGGCTATACTCTTGACCTTAAACATATCAATGCAAGTTCACAACATACCAATAAGAAAGAGTTTGACTTGAGCTTATATAGCAGTATGTTGGGCATCGATTTATTTTGGAGACAAACTGGTAATGATTATCATGTACAACGCATGAACCTGAGCAGCGAACTTGATACTTCACCGATGCACAAAGTTCCATTTGATGGATTTAAATCCAGTATTAAAGGGTTCAATCTTTACTATATCTTCAATCATAGAAAGTTCTCATACCCAGCAGCTTACTCGCAAAGCACGTGTCAAAGAAGAAGTGCTGGTTCTATGCTCTTAGGAATCGGCTATATGCGCCATACGCTTGATGTTGATTGGGATAAGTTGAGTTCTATCGTTGATGAAAAATTAGGTAAAAAGGAAGACGGAAAATCAAGAATAGATAGTACTTTAACCTTCTCGAAGGTGAAATATTCAGACATCTCGGTTTCTTGTGGATATGCTTATAATTGGGTATTTGCAAAGAACTTCCTCTTTAATGCTTCGCTTTCGGTAGGTCTTGCTTACAACAGATCAAGGTCAGATACAGAACATAACAGATTGGATATTCATGATTTCAGTTTCAATAATTTCAATCTTGATGGTATTGGTCGTTTTGGTATTGTATGGAATAATACGAAGTGGTATGCTGGAGCCAGTACAGTAATCCATACCTATAATTATAAGAAAGAACAGTTTTCTACAAACAGTTCTTTTGGTTCGCTGAATATCTATGTGGGCGTGAACTTTGGTCGTAAGCGACACCATTAACTATTCCACGAAGTAAAAACATAATTGATATGATGTATTTTAAGTTTATTTTAGCCAGTCAGATTTTAAATCTGGCTACATTATTGGCTGTAGGACAAACGAGAAGTTGTACGTTCGAACCGCATCCAAAGTCTGTTTCTAATGGTATTTCGGATTCTCATGAAGTTAAGATGGAGAATATTGATAGTCATCAGGTTGCTCATCTTTCCCCATTAAAGTCTTCATCAGATAAAGTAGCAGATCTTTGTGCTGACGATAATGTACATGATCAGGTTGATGCTACATATAGTCAGTCAGATATTTCCCGTATCAATTCCTTACTTCGAGAGGCTTCCCAACTCAAAGAAAAACCGAAAAGTTGGATGCTTTGGTTTGGAAAGAAATTCATAGGTGTTCCGTATGTAGGCGGAACTTTGGATAGGGCGGAGGAAGAAAAATTGGTTATTAATACTTCAGAACTCGACTGTACAACTTTTGTTGAAATTGTGACAGCTTTGACTCGTTGCATGTCCGGGAATGGAAAAAGGGATTTCTCAGATTTTTGCCGACAGCTTCAGCATGTCCGTTATATCAATGGAGAAATTGCCTATGAAAAGAGACAGCATTATTTTACTGTTTGGATTAGTGATAATGCTGAGGAAGGCATCGTTACTGATATTCAGAACAATCCTCCTTTCACCAAAGTTCAGCATGTTTCTGTGAATTGGATGACTACTCATCAGCAGAGCTATAAGATGCTAAAAAATAATGCAAAGCGACTTCAAGGTATTAAGGCATTGGAAGAGCAGATTAGTGGTAAAAGTTATCGGTATATTCCAAAAGAGCAGATTGTAGATAGTCGGTTATTCAGAAATACCATTCATGATGGCGATATCCTTGTCATGATAACCAATAAAAAGGGACTTGATACGACGCATATCGGAATTGCATCTTGGCATCAAGATGGACTCCATATGCTCAATGCAAGCAGCATTCACAAGAAGGTTATCGATGAACCAATGCTTCTGCGTACTTATATGATGAAACATCCGAGCCAAATAGGAATCAGGGTTTGCAGAGTTGTTGATGGCGCTAAATGATTTTGAGAATATAATTAAAATTGAAAATTGTACCAATAGTCTGTGGATAAGATTTAAAATGTTTGTTTTAGACTTTCCTAAAAAGTTAGGCTATTGGGGAATAGAAACAAGTCATTTAGCACTTCTATCTTTCGGAGATAGTACTCGTATCTTTCGGAGATAGCACTTGTGCCTCTCATTTCCGTAAAAGTGCTTTTTGGAGGGCAATAAATTGCTATAGTCAGGGCACTTTTGTGCCGCTCCCGAGCATTATAAGAAATCAAGTAGGTTCCCTCCTTTGGGTGACATACGCAAAACGAGCAGTCATTTATCTTGAAAGCTTATCTTTCAAATCAATGACTGCTCATTTTTTATTTTAACATCACTGCTATATTTTTGCACTTCTATTGAGAACTTGCCCTAAATATAATAATGATGATTATCTTTTACCTCTTCTTCCAAAATTGCCTTTATTTCTATTATCCCCTGTGAAAGATCCGGAATTTCTGCCATTTCCATGATTTTGTTTACCGTTTCCACGATTTTGGCTCATATCACCGCGTCTGTGATTTTCTGCATCAAAATTAGGATTGAAACTCTTTTTCTTTTTATCCTTGAAGAATCCAGAACCTTTATCGGCTTTCAACTGCTCTTTTACAGACTTGGCAAGTTCGCGAGGAGAAAGTGGTCTTTGTGAACCCTCATAACGGTTACGGGCATTCAGAGGTTTGCCATTATTGAGATATTTATCCTCATCATAGCATCCTACATTGCCATATCCCTTAGGTTGGTATGATTGGTTTTTACCATTTCTTCCAGATTTGGAACCATAAGAAGAATTTCCCTGTCTGTTCTTTCCTCTTGCACCACGACCAACGCCAGGGTTGTCATAAGTAGAGCCGACAGCTTTCTCATCGAATCTTGCAGAGGTGTGTCCGCCTCTCATATCACGCTTATCATACAATTTAGCAATCAGGTCGCTTCTGCCAATTCTACGTAATTCTGATTCGATAGCCCTTCTTTCTTCCGGTTTATACCAGAAGAAGAACATTCTCTGAGCGAGTTTTTCCTTCTGAGTCTTGGCACTGAATACTGGTTCCAAAGTGTATGGATCATATCCTGTGTACCAGGTTTCTGTAGAGATTGTCATCGGAGTAGGAGTGAAGTCCTGTACTTGTTCAAGATGGAAATCCAGTCCCTTGGTTATAACAGCCAATTCTGCCATATCCTCTTCATGACAACCCGGATGTGAACTGATGAAATAAGGAATAATTTGCTGGTTGAGCCCCTCTTCCTTGTTGATTTTATCGAAGATGCGTTTGAATTCATAGAATAAGTCGAACGATGGCTTACGCATGAACTTGAGAACCTCCGGACTTGTATGCTCTGGTGCAACCTTCAGTCGTCCGCTCACATGTTTGGTAATCAGTTCGCGGGTATATTCCCTTGCAGCCTGATTCACCTTCTCATCCTTGCTTTTATGCAATAGCAGATCATAGCGTACACCACTACCTATAAAGCTTTTCTTGATACCGGGTAGGGCATCAACTGCATGATAGATTTCGAGGAGTTTACTATGATCGGTATTGAGGTTAGGACAAATCTGTGGATTTACGCATGATGGACGTTTGCACACCTCACAAGCCTTCTGATTCTTGCCATGCATCCCATACATATTAGCAGATGGACCGCCTAAATCGCTCAAGTATCCTTTAAAATCAGGCATTTCGATGATTTTCTTCACCTCTTTTAGAATACTTTCCTTGCTTCTGCATACCACGAATTTACCCTGGTGAGCAGAGATGGTACAGAAAGAACAGCCGCCAAAACTCTATGATCTTACCACCTTGCAGCGTGAGGCA
>USJD01000062.1 GCA_900554835.1 uncultured Prevotella sp.
GACTTCGTAGTGAAGGTACTCGATCACCACGTAGAGGCAGCCAAGCACAACCTGAAGGGTTCTGCCATCGTTGTAGCAGGTGGTTATGGCGTAGGAAGCAAGGAAGGTTTCGACCAGCTCTTCGAGTTGGCTCATCTCTTGCATGGTGAGGTTGGTGCTTCCCGTGCAGCCGTAGATGCAGGTTGGGTAGATCACGATCGTCAGATTGGTCAGACAGGTGTTACCGTTCATCCAAAGGTTTATATTGCCTGCGGCATCTCTGGTCAGATCCAGCACATCGCCGGTATGCAGGATTCAGGCATCATCATCTCTGTGAACAACGACCCAGATGCTCCAATCAACAAGATTGCCGACTACGTTATCAATGGTAATGTTGAGGATGTAGTTCCTAAGCTCATCAAGTACTACAAGCAGAATTCGAAGTAAGCTTCACAGGCAAATGAAACAGGCTTCGATTGCACTTGAAACAGGCTTCCATTGCCTTTGAAGCCTATTTCATAAAACTTCGTAGCGCATTACATATTTTATTTAAATAAGAAAAGTAAAAATGGCTAATTATTATACAGACCATCCTGAAATAGAGTTCCACTTGAATCATCCGCTCATGAAGCGTGTTGTGGACTTGAAGGAAAGAAATTATGTAGAAAAAGACCAGTTTGAAGATGCTCCAGTAAACTACGAGGATGCCATCGAGAACTACAAGCGATTGCTGGATATTACCGGCGATGTAGCTGCTAACATCATCGAACCAAACTCTGAGGATGTTGACCTCGAAGGTCCACACTTGGAAAACGGTCGCATGATTTATGCCAGCAAGACATTCGAGAACCTCGATGCTACCCGCAAGGCTGGCCTCTGGGGCTTGTCAATGCCTCGTCGTTACGGCGGTTTGAACCTGCCTAACGCCATCTTCTCTATGGCTTCTGAAATCATCGCTGCAGCTGATGCCGGTTTCCAGAACATCTGGTCACTCCAGAGTTGTATTGATACACTCTATGAGTTCGGTTCTGAGGAGCAGCGCCAGAAGTACATTCCTCGCATCTGTGCTGGCGAAACCATGAGTATGGACTTGACAGAGCCTGATGCAGGTTCTGACCTGCAGCGCGTGATGTTGAAGGCTACACAGGATGAGGACGGCACATGGCGTCTGAATGGTGTGAAGCGTTTCATCACCAATGGTGACTCAGACATCCACTTGGTTCTGGCTCGTTCTGAGGAAGGAACCAAGGATGGTCGTGGCCTTTCTATGTTCATCTACGACAAGCGCGATGGTGGCGTAACGGTTCGTCACATCGAGCACAAGTTGGGTATTCACGGTTCTCCAACCTGCGAGTTGGTTTACAAGAATGCCAAGGCAGAGCTTTGCGGTAACACCCGTCTCGGTTTGATTAAGTACGTGATGGCTTTGATGAACGGCGCCCGTCTGGGTATTGCAGCTCAGAGTGTAGGTGTTGAGCAGGAGGCTTACAACGAGGGCCTGGCTTATGCCAAGGAGCGTGCTCAGTTTGGAGAGAAGATCATCAATTTCCCAGCCGTTTACGACATGCTTTCAAGAATGAAGGCTAAGTTGGATGCAGGTCGTTCACTCCTCTACTGCTGCGCTCGCTACGTAGATATCTACAAGGCTTTGGAAGACATCGCCCGCGACACCAAGCTCACTCCAGAGGAGCGTCAGGAGATGAAGAAATACACCCGCTTGGCTGATGCGTTCACTCCATTGGCTAAGGGTATGAACTCAGAGTATGCTAACCAGAATGCATACGATGCAATCAGCATCCACGGTGGTTCAGGTTTCATCATGGAGTACAAGTGCCAGCGCCTGTTCCGTGATGCCCGCATCTTCTCTATCTACGAGGGTACTACCCAGCTTCAGGTTGTTGCAGCCATCCGCTACATCACCAACGGTACTTATCTCAGCATCATCAAGGAGATGTTGGAGAGCGAGGTTTCTGATGATTTGAAGGCATTGAAGGAGCGTGTAGCCAAGCTCGTAGAACTTTACAAGGCTGCCATCAACAAGGTGAAGGAAGCCAACGACCAGGCAGTTCACGACTTCCTGGCTCGCCGTCTCTACAACATGACTGGCGACATCGTAATGTCTCTCCTCATCCTCGAAGATGCTACCAAGGCACCAGAGCTGTTTGCCAAGAGTGCAAATGTATATGTTCGCATGGCAGAGGAGGAAGTTCTCGGCCATTCAGCATACATCCAGAACTTCAAGGCAGAAGACTTGGAGAGTTTCAAGGCATAAGAATCTTTAACTATACAATAAAAAAGTCCGTGGGGAAACAAATTCCTACGGACTTTTCTTATTAAAGACACCTCCCAACGCACATCAAATTTCGGGGGAATCGGATATTTCGCTATAAAAAATTTCGGGGGAATCGGATTTTCTTCACTTATCTTGTTCATTTTCAGATATTTTCCGTATCTTTGCAGCAGAATAAAGAAAAAATAACATGATACAAAGAATATTCAGACGCAAAATATACGATAAGATTCTCAAATGGAAAGAAGAGAATCAAGGGAAAACAGCAACACATTGTTGCTTCCTTTTTACATGATACCATTCATTTAAGGGATAAAGTCCATGAGCATTCACTCCTGCTCATGGACTTTTCTGATTTATTATTTTTGTTGAAACCCGCAAATTCTGAAGGAACATGGCATCCCCCGAAGGATTTAGCAACTCCCAAGTGTATGAATCCCACACGATAGGGATTTTCCTTTCAAGTTTAGGGATTTATTCCATATCATCTCACAAGAAAAGCATACTTTTGCAAGCGAAACAAAACAACAAGAATGTTTCAGTAAATGATTAGGAACCCTCAAAAACAGTAACGATTATGAAAAGAAATGAACTGATGGCACTGATTGCCACAACAATATTGATGTTTGCCGTATGTATGTCAGTATCGGCTAAAGGAAAGAGAAACGTGGAGCGGGGAATGACCAAACAAGAAGTGATTTCCATCTTGGGAGAGCCGAAACTCACCAGTTTCAATATCTATGGAGACAAATGGGAATACGCCAAAAACACCAATCTGTTTGGAGACTCCAAGTACATCACGGTATTCTTCGACAGATCTGGAAAAGTGGTAGAATACAACACGAGAATCATAGAATCCAACAGCCAGCAGCCGAATGGTCAGCAACCCCAGCAGCCTCAGCAACCATCACTTCCCCCATACGACGGAGGTTATTATCCTAACGGCGGAATGAACTATGATTATTGTCTGGACGATGCCTCTTTCTCAAAACTATACAACAAGATAAAGAAGACTAACTTTGATGACAACAAGTTCGACTTGATAGAAGTAGCAAGTCTCGGATGCTATTATTCCTGTGCCCAGGTCGTTCGCATCATGAAGATTTTCTCTTTTGACGACAGCAAGATGAAAGTCCTCAGCATGATGGCTCCCCGCATAGTAGATTTGCAGAATGCAACAGATATCTATCGCATATTCACCTTCGATAGCGACAAGGAAAAAGCAGCGAATATCCTACGAAATAGCAGATAATCCCTGCAAGACTTGCATAATCAGGGAAAATTATGTTAGAAGAGAAGAAACTCAAGGCATAAGTTTCTATAATAAAATAAAAAGTCCATGAGCAAATTAATGATCATGGACTTATAGCTTAATCTTTCAATAGCTGAGCTTTCAAACGGACTCCATTCATGTTATCTATTTCAAGTACTTTCTGGTCTGGGGTTATACTACCTTCTCCCCAACTACTGCCAAAATCAAGAAAAGCCGCTTTGCCTGCAGGCGTTTCTTTTACTTTCCACTTACCGCCAGATGGATAGTCTTTACCATCAACAAGAGTTTCCATCTCAACAATACTTCTCGTTTGATCATTGCTTGGCTCATGTGTAAATGTACCATCCGATTTCAATGTAATTACGAAGTATAGTTCTATATTTGTACCATGATAATAGTATTTATAGACATATTCAGAAATCTTACAATCTGAAAGTTAGCTGAAGTTTCATGTCCTATCTCCCGTAGAATTGAGCCTTTTTAAGGTCATCTGAACTCTCATATAAGTAATGAAGCTTATGGCACAGTGGCGGGTTATTGGGATTGTCGGTTGTTGGTTGTTGGTAGTATAGTATAATCTAACCAACAACCCACAACCTGAACCGACTAAACCTTACAAAGCTTCGTCTTCCATATTGAATACCTCGTCAATAAAATCCCAATCTTCATCGCCGTCACCGAAATCGGGAAGCAATGTGACGGTCTTGATGTATTGCTTTTTGACGGTCTTGTCGAAGTCTGCATTGGTGGAAGTCTTTGACTTATAGACTCCTGGCGCCAGTTCCGCGGTGAACTTCTCTGGGCGGTTGGCCGTGAAGAAAATGGCAAATCTATTGCTATATGCGTATTTTTTCTCATCAAAACGGAAATACTTCACCGCCACAAGAGATTTGCTTTCGTCATAAAGTTTCAGACGAACTCCGCCGACATGGTAATCTTTCGGGCCGAGATGATTCCACAAACCACATACAGCA
The DNA here is from genome assembly GCA_900554835.1 of uncultured Prevotella sp. Lineage (GTDB taxonomy): Bacteria > Bacteroidota > Bacteroidia > Bacteroidales > Bacteroidaceae > Prevotella. The sequence continues at coordinate 4,517 of USJD01000062.1, forward strand.
TATTCATAATTTCCATCATAATCCTCCCGTCCTATATTCTGGTACAACTCTGTAATCCTTGAGCATTCTTCTGGTTTGTAGATAGGAAGCTCTTCGAGCTTATAAATTCTCTTCTCATTAGGTTCGGTAACTACTATTGCTGCAGTCCAATTTAGGTCATCAGCTAACATGTCAATAGTGGCATCGATTTCGTATTTCTTGTTCTTTTGCAGTTTTGCGCCCTTGGTGTCGAGTGCGATTATTCTTTCCAGATTACTATTTTCACAAATGAGAAGGCAGAGATCGGTGAATTCATTCTGATTTTCCACAGTGCGTCCTACCTTATCAAACTCCACATAGCCCTTGAGTCTGGTCTTGTCAGGAGAATCCGAACTAACCGCCCCTAAAGAGAAATTCTTTATCACAGGAATCTGATAATCATTCTTCTGGCTTAGAGTAATCTCTTTGAAATGTGCATCGCCGAAGATGTCTCCGAAAGGAAGTAGCTTCACGACAGTAGGCACATTCTTGTTGACGCCCAGATAATCGAGCTTGGTAGTTACGCCACCTCTGTTTTGAGCCAGGAAGATGTCGAGAGCATGGATATATTCGGTACGATCATTGCCATAGACATACTTATAGAAAGGCAGAGGCAGACTGATCTTATCAGTTGGACTCGGGTCGCGAAGGTAGCAACCGAGATTATTGTCGTAATTCTTTCTGTTGATATATGAGATGCCCACGCCTTTCTCAAAAACGGAGAATCCAGGAATCGACAATCCCACTACTTTCACGGAGAAAGTATGCCTGCTCTCATCAAGGTCTTTATATCCACTGGTTTCGTATTTGGACGTGGTCTTGGTTCTATTGTCTCTTTCTTTGAAATAAGGCATGATGGCTCCAGGCTCAACGCCGATTTCAAATCCATACCATGACTCATTTGTATCAGTGGAGGTCTCCTTATAATTGGCATATCCATCTTTCGTCTCGTACTGGTATGCCAATTCCACTGTAACTATCTTAGGAATAATTGGGATTGGAATAGTAGGAACAGAGATCATCGATGGCGATTCGACAGAGAAAGGTCCTACCCATCTGATTTCTACGGTGCCATTGGCAGAGACGGTTTGCGTAAATGTGGTCTTGACATAAGAATCGAGTCCTAAGCGGAATTCATCCTTGTCGCTGTCAAAGTGGATGTCGAAAGTTTGCTTCACGCGTTGCGACCACTTTCTCTCCCATTCGAATATTCCTGTATATTTTATCGGGCTGAAGTGTCCGACGGTACTTGTCTGGGTTATCTTGCTTTCTTTTGTATAGGTGGTGTCGCGGAAAGTCTTTTTCATATCTGTGGCTCTCGTGATGTCAGACGGGGTGTCATCATTTTCCTGATAATTGCTTTTCATGTCAATCTTCAGCACCTTGAACACACGGGTGCCATCGACATTATTGCCGATACACTTGAAGCGGTCGCCATCCTTGAACACGCGCTCTGCCTCTATGGCTATTCCGCCAAACCTATCATCAGCGGCATGATAGACCACGTCGCCCGGATTGGGGAGCAACTCCACCGGCATAGAACTGGCGAAGGAGATGAGAGAGTCCTTTATCTCAATGAGATAGCCATTGTAGTCGTCATGATTGAGCCATACCACGTTTTCATGAAACTGGTAGGTGGCAGTGCCTGTCTCGTTCTTTATGTGGCGCGGTGCGGTGAAACCGTCACCATTATTTGCAAGGTCTGCATCCTCTTCGTCGATGAATGAGTCGAAGGAGAGAGAGCAGGATGCAAACATACCCACTGTTATCATGATTAGGATGTAATATAGTCTTTTCATAATGAGGAGTTTTTTTTGTTTTTAGGGAACATTGCCCGGTAACGCGGGCAACACAGGGGGGGGAAGAAATGTGGCGTCAACCGACAACCAACAACCAAAGTTTATTCTATTACCAAACTGACGAGATTGGACAGTGTGCCGTGGCTTTGCCCATCAAACGTGACTTGGTAACTGAAGCGCTCAAGCTGATATTTTTGCCGGTCGAAGGCACGGAATTCTATCGTCTCGCCGAGCACTACATCGCGGCGACCAGAGATTCGGAATACGTAATACTGATGTCCGTTCCACTCCATGAGTTTAGGAGTGGCACGCAGTTCATTGCCTACGAAAGCCCCGACAAGTAGCGTTTCGCTTGGTTGCCGTCCGTGGACATTGATATCAGCATATACCACTGTCTCGTTCATGTATTCGCCCTGCGGCACACCTTTCCAAGGCTTCATGACCCTTACGAGGCATGTGTCAGCCACAGACTCATCTACAGCCGACCTTGCCACCACCTTGCATGCCCCAGCCTTGACAGCCACGAGGGAGTCGCCACTGACTGTAGCAATGGAATCATCGTAACTGTACCACTCCACTCCGACGTTTCCGACATTCACCGGCATGATGAATGCAATGAGGCGGCACGAGTCTCCCGCCATGATGTCGATGGTATCGCGATACAGCGTCATAGTGGGCTTTTCCTGAAGTTCGTCTTCCTCATAGGTGTAGAAATCACCGCACGACCACAGAGCTGTAACTGTGAGTGCGAGGCACCCCGCACGGATTGCCATGCGGAGTGATGACGTATTGATGTTGTGTAGCTTCATATCGACAGAATGTGAGTGAGGGGGTTATGGAAATATGGATAATACTTACTGTTTCTTAGGTGCGGTGACCTTGACTATGTTCGACGGCTTACTGGTTCTTCCATCGGAATAGAGCAGTTTCACATAGAATTCGGCTGTCTCACCAGGAGAGAGGACGCGATTGCTATGCAATAGTTCGGAGATATCTTCAGAGATGAGATATTCAAAACTATCCTTGCCTGGCTTACGAACATATATTCCCCAATAGCGTTCACCGTCAGGCTGTGTGCCTTCTACGTCCCAGGCGAGTCGTGTGCGCTGAGCATCTTCATCATATCGTCCTGCGAGATTGAGCGTTACGTCGATGTCAGTGTTGCGATTATTCAGCACTGAAACCACGAGACTTGGTCCGGAACTGATACCTGTGGAATTGAATGACTCCACCACGTATTCATAGCGACGCTTGTTATTGAATGGCGGATTATCATCTATGCGAATGCGGTAATTATCAGCCGCTACGGAGTCGGCATTGAGCGAAGCTATGAGTTCCCAGTCAGGCTGATTCTCCAGACGGCGGAACACATTATGGATGATAGTAGCCTTATCAGCGCCAGCTATCCAGCAGATGTGTACGCCTTCTTTATCCACCACGAGAGTGTCGAGATGGGCAGGAGTAGGAGGAAGGAGATGAGGACGCTCCACCTGCAGAATCTTGGTATATTGTCCGATGTTGGAAGCATAGTCGGTGGCACGCACTCGGTAATAGATATACTTCTGATTGACATCCACTGCCACGGAGTCGGTGAAGGTGGTGTCGCGCATCTGTTGCGGTGAGATGATGACAAACTGATGAGTGGTGTCATTTGCCACAGCCACTTCATAGAATGCTATGTCGCCACGATCCTCAGGAGCAGGCGACCATGAGAGATGTATTCTGCCATTCTCCTCCACTTCTGCCTTGAAATTGAGCGGAGGTTCCGGTGCTTTCTTGTCCTCGATGCGAAGCTGTACCGGCATGGAATATCCCATATTGCCTGCCGTATCGACAGCGGCAATGGTGAGCATACCGGTGGAAAGGCGGCTGACATCAATGGAAAGCACGGTGTCGGTAGGAGAGAACATCGTTTCGGAGATACTCTTCCACTGCTTACCAGTATAACGCTCATTATAATAGAGAGGCATAAATCCTATGCAGTCGTCCTCTATTTCGGCTTTTTCTATCTCCACATGAGCGGTAATCACCTGGGTAGAGTCAGGGTCTCCTTCACGGGTGATGAGGATCTGGCGTATGGTAGGCGGTGTCGGAGCATCCACATCTCCCACTCTCACCTTATGGGTGGTGGAACTGACGAGCAGATCACCGAAGGCATCATAAGCCAACACGCGGTATTCATACACTCCAGGCTTGTCCACTACGTCGGAATAGCGATTGAGTTCCTCTTTATCGAAACCGAGGTCGAGAGCAGAGGCATACGGACGTACAGTGATGCGCTTCCATTCTTTCTCTCCTTCGAGGCGTCGCTCTATCTCGAATGTAGAGTTGACATTATCCTTCCATTTCAGCACAAGCGAGAGACCCGTGCTGACGGTGTCAGTATAGGTAGGGGCATAATCTACTGGCTTATACTTAGTACATTCCAGATTTATGCTACCAGGAGCGATAGGCAGTCTGCCCAAAGAGTCGCGCTTAGCAGGCTGAAGGATATACTGATAATGCAATCCCTGCTTGACGTCGCGATCGACATATCTCAATCCGATGGCTTGAGCCACGTCGGGACGCCATTCTGCCACCATTTCAGCGAACGCATACTGCGTCTGCTGATCTTCGTATATTTCCAGCATTGCGCCCATCTCTCCGTAGCGTTCACGTGTCTGGTTAGGCTTAACGCCTCCCTCTCCATAAATCATTCCTACAGCCACGAATGCCAGCGAGTCGCTTTCTGGGTATCGAGCACGCAGTTGTTCGAGCGAAAGCGGACGAATACCTTCTGCTATGAGGTCGTCGTGGAGCACGCCACTCTTATCGGTGTAGATACGATAGAGGTTGTAGCCTACGTGGTTGAGGTAGTTCCATGTGACGTAGTCTTCTGGTGCCCATCTCAATACGATGCTGTCGCCGTAGCTTCGTGCAAGCATATTGATGGCGGCAGGGCGCACCATCACTTCCTCGCCGATGACAGAGTAGGACTGTTGCACCGCCTCATTGTCATACTGAGGAAAAGCCACGTTAGCCGTTGCCGTGGAAGATCTGCTCGGTGCGAGAATTGCCGATGCAGACACCGCTATGAAGAGCGATGCTAAGAGTGTAGCTATGACCTTGTTTCTTTTCATATTATGATGTTTTTATGATTTACAAATGAGAGTTACGCTATTACTGTTCGAGACCTTGCCGTCAACGCCTTTTTCTGGCGGTCGCCGCGCTCTTCTTCGATCGGGAAGAAGAGGACGACGTTGTCGGGACAGAGCTCTTCCAGGTTGCAGATTTGGTCGTTGACCTTTTCTGCTGGGTTGCAGTGTTGGTCGTTGACTTCCTCTGCTGGGTTGCAGTGTTGATCTCGGTCGTTGACTTCTTCTGCTGGGTGATAGCAGTCGATGACTTCTGTGCTCCGGATCCTGTTGACCTTGGAGAAGATATGGAGTCAGACTTCTTCATCGATGACGATGAACCAGAGGTGGAAGTGGTATCAGCCTTTGATATCTCAGTATTGATAGGACCGGTAACGCGTGTCCGCCTTTCCGTCTCAGCATTCTTGATATCATTGTCGGTGATGGTTCCGACCTTAATCAGCGTAGATGGAAGTTCCGGAGTGGAGTTTGCCTCCTTCTTCGAACTGTTGCCATTGCCCTCTCCAATACGAATGTTACCATTCTCGAGATCTTGTATGAACTTCTCCATCTCCATATCTTTTCTAACTTGACTGACAGGCTTGGTGTTGTTCATCTTCAAGTCATTAGAACTCTTAGAAGAAGTGCCTTTAGGAGGATTAGAGGTATTTTTCTTGCCACCACCGACGATGACAGGTCTTGGTGAATCAGGTTGACCTTCGACAGGGAAGTTATTGATTTCGCTCACCTTCCTTGGCTCAAATCCATTGGCATCTCTATCATCCATGTCAGCCAAAACGATATTGATTACCGGGGCGGTAAATGCTCCGAGATTTTCATCTCTGACATCATAGAGCTCTGGATTGACAGAATACTCACCGCTGTTGAGGTCGTAACCATTTACACGATATGCCTGCACCTTGATGTTCTCCAGTTGATTTATGCCTAAACCCTGATTGAATTTGATGAAGCCTGGAGCATTCTCGTTAGCAAGTTTGTTCCAAACCAGTTCCTGGGTCTCTGGCTTGAATCTACCTTTACTAATCTGATTCTGTCCTTCAAACTCGAATATGTCTTCAGGATCAAGCAAAGGCGTAGTGAGAGCCATCTGATAATAAGGTACGTAAGCCTTACAGTATTCACCACGCTGACTGAATGACGTTGTAGAGCTTTGACTTACCATATTTCCTTCTGATGGCAAAAAACTGATATAAAGTCCGTTGCGCTCATTCAGATATTTAGAGACGAAATCCTTCAGCTTGCCCTTTTCTGTCTTATATCTGCTAAACTGTTTGTTTGCCTCTTGCATCTTATCGGTAAGTTGGCTACTAACTCTTGAAGCAAGACCATACAAATTACTGATATTCCTTGTAGCCTCTGCCACCAGAAGACTGTATCTTTCTTTACTTGTACAGTTCCAAGGATTTATAGCAAACATACGATCGTTTGTCAGCAGTGCGACATTATCCTCTACATTATCCAACTCACGAACTGGGAAATAGTAGGTATCTGGATTGTAGAAGAATACCTTGAAGATGTCCTTCGGACCATTGACCACACGGTCTTCGCTTGCCTGACCATATCTGCCACCATAGTAACCACCGCTACCTGTAGCCAGCAATGACTCTGTGGTGGTGACTCCGATGTTATACTTCTTCAGCTGGGCTTTCCATCCTCCTACGAAAGCATAGTTGCTTATCCAACTGAGATAGAGCAATGGATCCGTTTCCACCAAGTATCTGCCTTTACCATCCTTTGCCATACCTACCGAAGCGTCGGTATATCTCATAGTGCGATACTTCTCAAGCATTTGTCGTTCAAAATCTACAAACTTCCATGTGGCAAACGGCTCTTCATACTGATAAATGGCGCCAATCGCTCTGTTGTCGATACCTCCATACCATGTAGATTCGCTACAAGAGAGAGGCAAGTAGAGCAGATTGATAGTATCGCGCACCTCGTAAGGCACATCCTCTGTCACGGTGTATGTACTGGTATTATACATATTTGTATTATTTTCCAGTCCGGTCAAGAGCTTATCCACCTCATTATCGGTAAGTCCATTGGTCTTCCATCTTTTAAGGATGTTAGACGCAGACGATGGAGAACTCATATTCGAACCAGTATTGACTACCTTCGATTTGCCAAGAGTCTGCGTACTGCCACTACCGGTAGTCTGCTTATTACCCTTACCAGCAGTCTTACTGCCCACAGGGTCGTTGTTACGAAGACCACCACTGCCTGATGCGGTAGGATTATATACGCCCTTAGCGCCAGCCTTCTTCAGTATCTGACGTATCTCATTCGTCTGACTGCGCCACATTGCAAGCACTGATACCGAAGGCATAGTTCCTCCGTTAGCCTTGATTACTATGCGAGCAAATGGAGTATTCGTAACCTTCTCCTTCTCCACTTCCTCAGTTCTGGTCATGGTTCTGGTAGTGATATAGTCGAGACTAAGGTCAGCTATCCACTTTCCATTCTCTTTATTTCCTATTCCGAGAGGCTTGGAAGTGATGATATTACTTGTCCTTACGCTGGTTTCCGCTCCAGGATAAGTGAATGTCATATTCTTGATTACAGCGTCCTCAGAGTGGTAGAGCTTGCGAACATTCACCTTCTCTTTGACCGTCGTCACCCTTCCTCCACGACCGTGACGGTAAGTACGGGTTCTTTCCTCTTCGTCCCATACATACTGATTCCATACCAGCTTGTCGGAAGGATTCTTCTTCTTAAACTCTCTTGTCAGAGCTATATTAGGATATACCATATCGATGATATGCGCCTTGATGCGGCCATTCTCAGCGTACTTACTATCATTCTGTAGGTCCTTGTCTGAGATTTGCAACTTATTATGATATGACGGATAAGCCAAAGCTACATAGTCATTCAGATTGAAATTCTCATCCGTAGGGTCAAACTTATCACTTGCCTCGCCAGAGGTGCGGAAGTAGTAATACTTGGTCTGTGACCATGCCTTATGTTTAGCACCTGTCACTTCGCCGTCCTTATTAGTTTCCACAGTATAAGGATCTACCTCCTTACCTGCCTCTATCTGCTTAGCGCATCCTTCCACCTTGAGAACGTAGAAGCGGTTTGGCTTCAATCGGCGGAGGTCGAGAAGATGCTGTGAAGCAGTCTCATCGCCACGATAGAATTCTACGGTCTTCTCCAACTGCGCATTGACATGCAGAGAATCTCTGTATGCAGAAGCAGAGTCGGTGTATGAATATAGGTAAGCTACATACTTGCCATTTTCCTTATTGGAATTACGGAAGATGAATGTGCGAGATGCCAAAGCAGAGATATCATCAGCAGAGATACCATCATTCTCTAAGCGTGCACGCTCATTCTCATCGAGAAGGCGATAATGCTGATTGAGGTTAGCATTACTCTTGAGAGTAGGGCGCTTGCCCAGCTCTGGCGAGATGCGCTGATTATAATCCCATCCCTCACGACGTCGCTCCGAACCAATGCTCATCTCGCTCCACAATATAAAGTTGTCGAGAGGATTGCCGTAGAACATCTGACAGACTTCGCCACACTCGAAACTGAATTTACGGTCTATCTTCACCAGTCCGCCAAACATCTTCAGTTTGATGCGAGCCTTGCCCACAGCGTAGTTTGGATTAGGCAGACCACACTTAAACATACCACCGATACCAGCATCCAGCATCTTCCAGTCTGTATTATAGAATCCGAGACGTATGCGCAGGTTGAGCACTGCATAGAGGTAAGCATACATCTGTCCCTCAGCATACCAACCATTATGGCCAGGCTTTGCGCCCCTACCATGATTGAGGTTAGTACACCATCCGCCCTTGAGATGGCGCAGAGAAAGGTCGAAGCCTGCCTGCACTCCCATGTCGGCAAAGATGAGTCCGAGGTCGAACTTGATAAATCCATATACCTGTGCGCCAAGCATCACGCCACCATCCACGGTGCCCATAATATCTTTCACACTGCCCTGACGTGCTCTGTCAGCATCGCCAGCAGAGGCAGACTCCACACCGCCCTTGCTTCCGCCATTGAGGAACTCGCTAATCTCTGTAGGCAAAGGAGGGAGCTGACCATTATTAGGCAGTTCGTTGCCAAGGCAGATGTAAGCATTAGCGCCCACCTTCACTGTAACAATCTTGGCATCAAAGTCGATGAACGTTATCTTACAACGCTTTTTGTAGTCCGGTTCACCTATATATACATGCCACTTAGGCTTTGGCAAATCCTTCTTGTCTGCCCGGAACGTAATCCTGAAGTCGAATGTGATCGAAGACTCCATAGCTTTCACAGCACCCTTAGGCTTCTCAGTATCAGCATCCTTCACGGCAGGTTTATTCCCGCTCTCGGTCTTGTTGTCCGTATTTCCATTAAGACCTGGCAAGGAAGCTTTGAGATTCTTCTCGAAACCATCAAACTGATTGTTGAGTTCCTGCATCTTCTTAGTGAGCTTGTCGAGACCTTCAGTGAGCTTGTCGAGCTTTGTTCCGCCTGTCTCGAATGTCACATTGAGCTGGAAGTACTTGTCCACGTCATCACATTGATAGACAATGCTTGCCTTGGTGTTCACCAGACCTCCTGCGCCCTCGACGTTTCCGTTGAGCATGAATGTAGAGAGATAGCCTGACTTTCCTTCTTCACCCTTCTGATAGATCACGGTCATGTCAAACTTACCAGAGAGTGTTTCCTCCGAGATGGCAGAGATATTGAGACCTGCAATGATACCTGTGATGCCATATTTAGGCACTGCGGCATTCTTAGTGTCAGACAAATCCACCTTGCCATCCTTGCTGCCACCACGTGAACAGTTGAAGAACAGACCGAACTTGATGCCTGTAATCTTCACGGGATCCATGCCGATGCCAGCCTTTGAGTTGAGTTCGCCATAGAAATAGCCCCAAGTGTATTTCTCGCTCGGCTTCGGATTTTTCACTCCTTCATCGTGCTCGAAGCATCCTCCATCCACAGTCACCTTGAAGAGGTCACCCGGCATGGTCACTTCGAGTGCGCCACCAAGACCTTCGTCCTCGCCTTCAGTTCTGATGTCAAATCGTCCATTGAGCTTCACCACGCCGAAGTTAGCTCCTATTGACAGCTCGTCAAGGTTCCAACCCTTATATGAAAGGTCGAGATTCTCGATATCCACACCGGCACTGATGGTGATTCCTGCACTGGCATCAAAGACGCCATCGACGATGGATACCTGACCCTTGAGATACAAGGATACGCTCTTTGCCGCCAAATCACTGCGGAATTCATAGTCGGCAAGAGTAAACTTAAACGGACCAAGTTTCTTCTGCATAGAAGAGAGCGACCACTGACCGGCATTGAAATAGCATTCCTTACCCAGTTCCATCTCCTTCTTCTCGCAGAATGTTATCTTAGAGTCAGCCACTTCCTGTGCCTTCTGGCGTTTGCTCTCTATGCTGGCAATGGCAGACTTCCACGCTTCACGTCCTTTCGGCGCGAATGGGAAGTTGGCAATGCGCATACCTACAAAGTGGATATCAGGCAGATAAGGCGAAATCTTAGTAGGGCCCTGTATCTCCATCACTCCGCCGAGACACATCTCCACGTGGGTCTGCGTCTTGCCATCGTCCTGATCTTCCGCTTCGAGCAGGAAGTAGGTCTGTGATTTATCTATCTTTGCTTCAGCAAGGAAGAAGTCGAGAGCTAATTCATCAGTCTTTGGCTCCACTTTGAATACATAGGTGTAGCCATTCTTGTTCTTGCTGCCCTTGAGTGTCTTCTGATTAGCACAATTTAAGCAAAAGCAACGGAAAGTGAATATGAGAGAAATGAACTGCAAGTGGTTGAGAATGAGCAATATTTCATAATTCTGCCAATTGGCTGCAAAGCAAAGCCGAGCAGGATATTGAGTTATTTCAGTTACCAAACCGTTAGCGGTCAGTTACCGAAACCAACACTGCTAACGAGGTGAAAAACAAATAGTTTGTCACCAGTGTTTGTTGCACTGTTCTGCACAACTTTCAATGACGGAGAATGCTTACTGATTGATTATTTTTGCAAACTAAAAAAGTAAGCAGATGAAAGTTGAAAAATTCAAGGTGCTGCTCTACCTCAAAAAGAGCGGATTGGACAAGAACGGTAAGGCTCCCATCATGGGACGCATCACCCTCAACCGAACAATGGCGCAGTTCGGTTGCAAGTTGTCATGTACGCCAAAGTTATGGAATCCACGTGAGAGCAGACTTGACGGCAAGAGCAAGGAGGCTGTGGAAGTGAACGCCAAGATTGACAAGCTGTTGCTGGCAATAAACTCAGCCTACGAGTCACTTGTGGAGCGCAAGACGGATTTTGACGCAAAGGCGATAAAGGATCTGTTTCAATGCAGTGCAGACACTCAGATGACCTTGTTGAAGCAGCTTGACGCCATCATTGCGGACATTGAGTCAAGAATCGGCATCGACTACAAGAAAGGCACGCTGCCAAACTACCAGTACACTCGCCTGACATTGGGATTGTTCGTCAAGAAGCGTTATGGAACTGACGATGTGGCATTCGGTGAGCTTGACGAGCAGTTTATCCGTGAGTACATGGACTTTTGCTTAGACGAGAGAGGTCTTGCACTTGATACAGTCCGCCACTATCTCGCCATCTTGAAGAAGACCTGCCGAATAGCTTTCAAGGCAGGACACTCCGAGCGTTATCATTTCATGCACTTCAAGCTACCTCAAAAGAAAGAGAATCCACCAAAGGCATTGACACGTGAGGACTTCCTGAAAATTCGTGACCTCGAAATACCAGAGCGAAGAAAATCGTTGGCTTTGACCCGTGACCTTTTTCTTTTCGCCTGCTATACAGGCACGGCTTATGCCGATACGGTTTCCATCACGGAAGAAAACCTCTTTCGTGATGAGGAGGGCAGCCTTTGGCTGAAATACCATAGAAAGAAGAACAAGATGCTTGCACGTGTGAAGTTACTGCCAGAGGCGCTTGCCATGTTGGAGAAATACAAAGACCCGACAAGACCTACTCTTTTACCGCCACAGGAATTTCGAGTGCTGAGAGGTAACATGAAAAGTCTCCGAGTACTATCTGGCATAAGTATGGATTTGGTCTATCATGTTGGACGGCACAGTTTCGCATCGCTCGTTACGCTCGAAGAAGGTGTTCCGATAGAGACTATCAGCAAAATGCTTGGTCACAACAACATTCAGACCACGCAAATCTATGCACGTGTCACCCCGAAAAAGCTATTTGAGGATATGGACAAGTTCATCGAAGCCAACAAGGACTTCAAGTTTGTCCTGTAATATTTTCACAAAATAAGAAAGGAACATAACAATGAGAAGTACATACAAGCAGTTTTATTATATCAACCGTGGCAGAGTAAAGGCAGACGGAACCACATCTATATTTTGCCGTATCACGATTGACGGCAAAGTGTCAGCCATAGCAACAGGTCTTTACTGTGCTCCCGAAGAATGGGACACGAAAAAAGGTGAAGCCAAGAATGCAAGAGTGAACGGACAACTGCAAGCGTTCAGACTAAGAATTGACGAAGCCTACGAGCAGGCAACAAAGGAAAAGGGCATCGTTACCGCCGAGATTCTGAAGAATGTTATTGTTGATGCAAATACTATCCCGATGACATTGCTTGCCACTGGCGAGGAGGAGCGTGAACGCCTTAGGCTGCGCTCTATCCGTATTAACTCAACATCTTCTTATCGCCAATCTAAGACATCGCAGCTAAACTTGCGAGAGTTCATCGGGTTACGAGGAATGAATGACATTGCATTTGAAGATTTGACTGAGGAATTTGGCAAATCTTATAAGTTGTTCTTGATTGGCAAAGGGTATAGTGCATCCAATACGAACCATAATCTTTGTTGGCTGCAACGCTTGGTTTATATCGCTGTTGACAGAGGTCTGCTGAAATTCAATCCATTGGAAGATGTCGGATATGAAAAGACTGGCTCACCAAAACGTAGACATATATCCAGAAATGACTTGTTGCTCATTATGGAGACTCCTATGGAGGATAAGGCTTTGGAGTTGGCACGAAGAATGTTTGTTTTCTCCAGCCTTACAGGTTTGGCTTATGCCGATTTACGTAACCTGTATCCACACCATATCGGGATGACGGCAGACGGTAGAAAATACATCCGTGAGAAAAGAGCAAAGACCAACAACGAAGCGTTCATTCCCTTGCATCCGATAGCTGAACAAATAATGTCGCTATACAATACAGCGGATGATAGCAAACCTGTTTTCCCTCTTTCTTCACGTGATTCCATGTGGTTTGAATTTCATTCACTCGGTGTGGCTTTGGGTATAAATGAGAACCTTACCGCACACGTTGCAAGACATACATTCGGAGTAAACATGGTTACTTCGGGCATATCAATGGAAAGCATCGCCAAGATGATGGGGCATTCCAACCTGCGAAGCACCCAGGTCTATGCCGTCATCACCGATGACAAGATATCCAAGGACATGGACAAGCTGATGCAGCGCAGAGAAACAAAAGAAACTGACCAGAATAAAAATAAGGAGGACGGGAAATGAACAGAGGAGTTATAACTATCAGCGAGAGCGGAACGGTATCCATGCCGAC
>USJD01000063.1 GCA_900554835.1 uncultured Prevotella sp.
GGGACTGATTTTCTCATCCTTGGCAAAGAAGGAAACCATTTCCTTGAAGGAATTCCTGAAATAATCATGAACGAAACCCGAAAGGAATTTTCGTTTATAATCGCTCTCGGCAATGGCTGGCGAATAGACATACCCCTTGCCATCACGCTCTGCCTTGACATAATTCTTGCGCTTCAGATTGTTCACAATCGATGCTACTGTAGTATAAGGTGGACGAGGCTCCGGCAACAATTCCATGATCTGCTTCACGGCACATCGTCCCAACTTCCATATTCGGAGCATGATATCTTCTTCCTGATTCGTCAATTTTTCCATTTTCCTATCTTATTTTTTTAATTTCAACATTCTTGTTTCCAAATCACGCTGTAAATCTACGAAAAATTCGTAACACAACAAGAAAATGTTCGTTAAAAAATATAAAACAAGCTATATTTTAACATTTTACGAACTCTTCGTAGATATTATAATTCTTGATACCTTGCGTTTTGCTAGGTATCAACCTTCCTCTTTTTACAGAGAAAAGCATATAAACTTCGAACGAAAATACAAGATATTGAACGAAATTACGAGAAAACATCGGATTGTTTTCGTAACTTTGCACCATAATAGTAATAATAACAACAATAACGCAACAAAACAATCAAAACAAAATTAGAATGAGAAAAAGACTATTCCTGCTTCTACTTGCTTTCATCTCGCTCTGCCAGATGTATGCAGTAGAAAGAACAAAACTCAATTTTAATGGAGGATGGTTGCTCAAGGTGGGCGACTTCCAGGGAGCAGAACAGACAAACTACCCGGATGCCGGTTGGAAACAGATTACGCTGCCTCGTGCCTTCAACGAGAAAGAAGCATTCAAGGTTTCTATCGAACACCACAGCGACACCATTATGTGGTATCGCAAGCACTTCCTGATCCAAGAAGTGGGCGACCGCAAGTATTTCATTGAGTTCGAAGGCGTGCGCTTCGGTGCCGACATCTGGCTCAATGGCAAGAAAGTGGGATATACCGAGAATGGTGTAATGGCAAGCGGCTTCGACCTGACGCCTTATATAATAAAAGGTGAGAATGTGATTGCCGTACGCGTAGATAACTCATGGAACTATCGCGAGCGTGCTACCAATCAGCGCTTCCAGTGGAACGACAAGAACTTCAATGCCAACTATGGCGGTATTCCGAAGAACGTGTTCCTCCATATCACTGACAAACTCTATCAGACTCTTCCGCTCTACAATAATCTCAAGACCACAGGTACCTATATCTATGGCAGCAACTATGATATTGCGGGCAAGAAGGTAACGGTGAATGCTGAATCGCAGGTAAGAAATGAGGATTCCAAGCCTCGCTCTTTCCGCTTCTTCGCCAAGGTTCTGGATGCAGACGGCAAGGAAGTGGGTCATTTTGATGGCGAGAGATACACCTTGAAGCCAGGTGAAACCAAGACCGTAAAGGTGAGCGGACTCCTGAACAACACTCACTTCTGGAGTTGGGGATATGGTTATCTCTACACCGTGAAGACCCTCTTGAAAGCGGACGACGGCAGCAAGATAGACGATGTAGTGACCAAAACCGGTTTCCGCAAAACCCAATTTGGCGAAGGCAAGTTCTATCTCAACGACCGTGCCATCATGATGCACGGCTATGCGCAGCGCACCTCCAACGAATGGCCTGGCGTGGGCATGAGCGTTCCTGCCTGGCTGAGCGACTACAGCAACAAGCTGATGGTGGAATCAGGCGGTAACCTGGTGCGCTGGATGCACGTCTGCCCTTGGAAACAGGACATCGAGAGCTGCGACCGCGTGGGCTTGATTCAGGCAATGCCTGCTGGTGATGCCGAGAAGGATGTATTCGACCGCAGATGGGAACAACGTCTGGAACTGATGAAGGAAGCCATCATCTACAACCGCAACAACCCGAGCATCATCTTCTACGAGAGCGGTAACAAGGGGGTGAGCCGCGAGCACATGTTGCAGATGAAAGCCATCCGCGACGAATTCGATCCTCACGGCGGCAGAGCCAGCGGCAGCCGAGAGATGCTCAACATCAACGAGGCTGAGTATGGCGGTGAGATGCTTTACATCAACAAGAGCAAGAAGCACCCGATGTGGTCGATGGAGTATCATCGCGACGAGGGCTTGCGCAAATACTGGGATGAACAGAGCTATCCTTACCACAAGGAAGGCGACGGACCGTTGTATCGCGGCAAACCTGCCTTCGAATACAACCACAACATGGATACCTTTGCTGCAAGCATGGTAGAGCGATGGTTTGAATACTGGCAGGAGCGTCCGGGCACAGGCAAAAGAGTAAGCGATGGCGGTACCAAGATCATATTCTCGGATACCAACACCCATCATCGTGGTGAGGCAAACTACCGTTCGAGCGGTGTAACCGATGCGATGCGTATTCCGAAGGATGCCTTCTTCGCTCATCAGGTAATGTGGGATGGATGGGTATCTCCGGAAAAGGATGCCACCTATATCGTGGGACATTGGAACTACAAGCCAGGAACCATCAAGCAGACTGAATATGTGGTAAGTACCGGCGACGAGGTAGAACTCTTCGTCAACGGCAAGAGCATGGGCGAACGCAGCAACCAATGGCTCTTCACCTGGAAGAACGTACCTTTCGAGGCTGGAAAGATTGAGGCTGTGGCTTATACATACGATAAATCAGATAAGAAATCTAAAGATGCCAAGGTCAAGAAGGAAACAAGCCGTTATGCCATCGAGACAGCCGGTGAGCCTCATCACATCAAGCTCACCAGCATCCAAAATCCGGAAGGTTTCAAGGCTGATGGTGCCGACATGGCGCTCATCCAGGTAGAGGTGGTAGATAAGCAGGGAAGACGCTGTCCTCTCGACAACCGCACCATCCACTTCAACTATCAAGGCGAAATGGAATGGATTGGCGGACTGGCTACTCCTAACGAGGAAACAAAGAAGGAACTTGCAGCCAAGAAGCAGAGCCTCGTGGTAGATAAGAACGAGACCGCAGAGCAGAAGGCAGCTGATATTCTCGATTCAACAGATAGCGACAACACTTTTGATAATTACATCGGAAAGATTGATTTGCCTGTAGAGTGCGGTGTAAACAGAGTTTTGATTCGCAGTACCGTGAACCCAGGAAACATCACAATCTGTGCTGGTGCTGATGGTATCAAGGGCGTGGCGACCATCGACTTGAAGACCGAGAAGGTGGATATCGAGCACTATCTGCCTCAGTTCAGCTTGAAGGGCGACCTTTCTCGTGGCGAAACACCATCTACCCCATCCTATACCGATATCAAGGAGACCATCGATATCACTGGTGCCACTGCTGGCGTTAACCAGGAAGATGCCCTGAAAACCTTCGACGATGACGAAACTTCGGAATGGAAGAGCGATGGCAAGCCTGAGAATGCATGGATCACCTATCTGTTTGCCAAGAGAGAGAAGGTGGATGAAATCACCGTGAAGCTCACGGGTTGGAGAGACAAGATGTATCCACTTGCCATCTTTGCCGGTAAGAAGAAAGTTTGGGAGGGTTACACCTACGCCAGCCTCGGTTATGTTCACATCAAGATAGACAAGCCAGTGAAGGCGAAGGATATCACCATCAAGATGATAGGCGATGCCAAGAGCAAGACCCAACTCAGCGATACCAAGGAGCTGGCTGGCGGCAAGGCAAGCACCCTCGATTTCATCGGAATCAAGAAGGGTAAGCCTGTATTGAGAATCGTAGAAATTGATTTTCTGAAGAACAAATAAGAAAGGGTTCTTCAATAACGATATGATTTCATCAAAGTATAGATAAAAACAAAAAAGAAAGCTAGTTGCTTCAACTGAAGTAGCTAGCTTTCTTTTTTTATGTTTCATTCAATTCAACAAATCATTTGCCAGTTCGATACTTCGTTGGACTCACGCCAAAGAAGCTCTTAAACGACTTACTGAAGTAATACGGATCGCCAATACCTACCTGATATCCCACTTCGGCAACCGTAAGTCTATCATCCTTCAAAAGTTCTGCCGCCTTGTTCATACGCAAAGAACGGATATAATCATTTGGCGTTGTACCTGTGATGCGTTTTATCTTCTTATAGAAGGTGGTGCGACCATACCCCATACTCTCGGCAAAACTATCAATATTGAGTTGTGGATCGGCGATATGCTCAGCAAGCCAGACATCCAGTACAGTCTGGAATTTCTGGTCCTGTTCATCCTTGATAACCTCAGGAGTCACAGCCTTGGTGCTACCCACAGGTTGCTGTCCATACACCTGCTTCAAGTGGTTGCGCTGTTCCAGGAGCTGACAACAGGTAGCAATGAGGATATCGGTATGGAATGGCTTCTCGATATAAGCATCCGCTCCAGCATCTATGCCCTTCAGTTTCTTGTCGTCTGCAGTAAGTGCCGTCAATAAGATAAAAGGTAAATCGGCAAGAGCAGAATCACTTCTCACCTTCTTCACCAACTGATATCCGCTCATTCTAGGCATCATCACGTCACTCACCACCAAGTCAGGCTTCTGTTCCTGGATCTTTTCCCAAGCCTCCTGCCCGTCGGCAGCCAGATCTATCTCGAAATAACGCAGCAACTCATTCTTCAGGAACTCCCTCACATCATTGTCATCCTCTACCACGAGCACCCGATAATGATTCAGCGGTTTAGGCGGCATCTCCCGGTATTCCATCTCCAGGACAGTGCGCGGCTTACTGTTCTCCTCCAGTGTTACCACATTATCCACTGCCATGAAGTCTTTCTCTCCATACACCTTTTCATCCACAGGCAGTTCTACACGGAAGATACTGCCATGAGGCTGATTGTCGTGATAAGAGATTTCTCCATGATGCACACGCACCAGTTCTGCCGTAAGATGCAAACCGATGCCGATGCTATCGTGCGAATAACTGCTGCGGTTGAAACGCTGGAACAGTAAATCTTGCTTTGCTTTCTCAACCCCCACTCCCGTATCTTCTACCGATATGAGCAAATGCTGATTGTCATTCAGCGATATACGCAGAGCCACATCCCCATGACTCGGGGTATATTTCAGCGCATTCGAGAGGAGATTGTAGATAATCTTGTCCAGATAGTTGCGATCCACATACATCTCGTAACTCTTGTCGAAAGGCAGGAACATGAAGTTGATATGCTTACCCTCGGCAATATTACTGAAGTTCAAGAAGATGTCTTGCAGAAAGGCGATGACATCCGTTTTCTCCAAGGCAAGCTGCAGCTTGTCGTTCTGCATCTTTCTGAACTCCAGGAGCTGGTTGATGAGTCGCATCATTCTCTCCACACTCTTCGCCATCGATGAGAGTGGCTGCTTCATCTCTCCCGGCACCTTGTCCACGGTCTTGAGTCGATCCATATCACCCTTGATAATCGTAAGCGGCGTACGGAACTCATGCGAGATATTGGTGAAGAAGCGAAGTTTATACTCCGTGAGCTGGTTTTCCACCTTCACCTTGTTGCGCAGATTATTGATACGGCGGAAGTTGACATATACATAATAGATAGCGAGCGCCACGAGTGCTATATATATAAGGTATGCCCACCAGGTAGCATAGAAAGGCGGGCGCACCTCTATCTTGAGTGTCACCTCTTCCGGCGACCACACGCCGTTGGCATTGCAGGAACGCACGTGCAGGGTATAATGCCCCACAGGCAGATTTCGATATTGCGCAAAGTTGATGCGCGAGAGATTGCTCCAACCCTTGTCATATCCCTTGAGATAATAGGTGAATGAACTACCATTCTTCTTGGCATAATAGAAATCCGAGAAATAGAAGGTGAGCGAATTCAGATGATAGCTGATGGAGAATTCCCGGGCGCGGGTCAGTGTACCATCCAATCGTGCCTCGTCTTCTTCCAACTCTCCTATAGAGATACCATTTGCCTCTATCTTGGTAATCGCCAGAGGGAAAGCAGGCTTGCTCTCGTGGATATCACCCGGATTGAAGGTCATCACACCATGATGGGTAGCAAAGGCAAGGTTGCCATTGTCCAACTCCACAGCATTATCCTCCGTACAGGCATTCTCCAATGAGTTGGCACCAAAATAGAAGTTATTGAACGCACCCTTGCGAAAACGGGAGATACCGTTATCAGTACCCAGCCACACGTCTCCCGACTGTCGATGTTCCACGATGCTCTGCACATTGTTATCTGCCAAGCCATCACGGGTGGTATAAGTAATGGTATCCTTTCCATCTATCATCTTCACCCCGTTTCCGATGCTTCCTATCCATATTCTTCCCTTGCTGTCCTCATACACGCTATGCACCTCATCGTTCACCTGGTCTGTAGGCGAAACATGAATCATCTGAAAAGCCTTGTGATTACGCAATATTTCATCGGGATTGAAACGCAAGACTCCCCTACTGGTGCAAAGCCAGATATTGCCCTGCTTATCCATCTCCATGTTGCGAGCCTGCAACGACTTACTCTCAATCACATGAATAAACTTCCCGTTCAGATAAACTTCCAGTCCTGCATCGAAAAGCGAAACCCACATGCGGTTCTTCCTGTCAAAGAGAATATCACTGAGTTTACCCTTTCCCAAAGATGCAGGATTATCAGAATGCACATGATTCCTGCCACCATCAACATCGAAGATTCCGTTCTTTCGAGTACCAACAAAGAGCTTGCCCTGGGCATCCTGAGCCACAGCTGTTATATCATCATGATAGCTATCGAAAGACCGAAAGTTCTTCAACAGTCCATCCGCCACCTTACTGCCATTCTGCATGTTGCTGATATAAATACGCTTGCCCACACGCTTGAGAAGGCGAACATCATCTTCGTGATTAATACCCGACCTATCACCATTATAATATAGATAGCGGGCCTCAGATTGGGCAAAGTTGATGACATACACACCCATATTCTCCAGAGATACCCAGAGATTATGTGCCTTATCTACAAAAGGGGTATATACATAAGGCGATGGAAGAAGGTCGGCATACGACTCCAGCTTTTCCTTTTGGATGTCATAAGAGAAGAGTCCATTTCCATAGGTAGAAATCCATAATTTTCCATCACTTGCTGCATAAAACTGATAGCGTGGCTCACTGTTCAACTGCAAGAGTTGCTGATTATAGATGCCCCCAAAATGATAAGTCTTCTTAGATGTAAGATAGAAGACATCGCTACCATCAAAGGCCAGAATGATAGCATTACCCATATTATCCAGCACCACATGAGGCTGCTTAGGATTGTAAGCAGAACGAACCATTTGTCTTGATTCAAGTTGATACTGATAGATGCCATCATTGGTGGTCAGGAAGATGGAGCCACCCCAATAGGAGGCCTCCGTCACATTGCGTACTGATTTATTAACAAAGGTAGAAAAGATATTAACAAACTTACCATTTTTATATTGATAGATGGTACCATCACCAGCTACTAAAAGTTCCTTCTTTCCTGCCTGAATGTAATTGACTACATCAGAAACAGGGAACGACATTTTTACAGAAGCAAAGTCCTTTCCATCAAAACTGATACGCTTTCCCTCACCCTTTTCGTTCCAAACCATCATCTCTGAAGCAGAAAGAAAGGTGTAACCTTTAATCGGTTGGCTATAGCTACCATTACCCGTAAAATCTACAAAGGCATTTTTCTCTATATCGTAACAGCTATATAGACGACCACGAAGACGAACCCATAAGAATCTATCTCCCCACAACTTGATACCTAAAATACGGGAATCCTGCATGAACTTACGGTTGCCCGCTGTGGAAGGCTTCAACACTTCGGTTTGATAACCATCATAGCGCGCCAATCCCGAAGTAGTGGCAAACCAAAGGTAACCATACTTATCCTGTTGTATCGTACGAACATAATTTGTAGGCAATACATTTTCAACAGAGAGTTGATAAACACTCTGTGCACAAATCTCTGATGACAGAAAAGTTGCCAACAGTAACATAATAAAGCCCTCAATACGTAGAATTCTCTTTTTATTCATTAGGCTGTTTTTAATCGGTTTATATGAAATATGTTGCAAAAATAGCGAAAAAAAACTGTATTCATGTACAAAAACACAAAAAAAGAGGTCCTAATGAGGATATTTTCCATTATATTGCACAATATTCTATTTGTATCATGCCAATTACTTATAATTTTACAGCACAAAACAAACATGGTACCACTTGAATCCAAAACATTCGATTGCCTACCTAACAAAAATTCCTTTAACATAAACAATAAAACAACAACAATTATGAAAAAGATTTTTACGCTTATTGCATTAGCCGTTATGGCTATCTCCCCTAAGTCAGCTTTCGCTCAAGAGAGCATCACCCAGACTACGTATTGGAACTTCGACCAGTTCCAGGCTGGTAATGAAGATGTAGCATTTGATACACCTGTTAATTATGGCGGACTGTACATTGTTGGACATACAGCAGAAAAGGCAGTTACTACAGTAGTAAAAGGCTTAGATGATGTCAAATTGGGAGACCAGACTTATCAGATTAATTATGGTATTAAATTTCCTGGCGCTTATACATCTAAGATAGCAACCAAGGCTTCTGAAATTACCAAAGATGCCATTGCCTTCGATGCAGGATGTGCTGGTACACTTTATGTATATGCAGAAGGAACAGATGCAAATCGTGGCATCATCGTTTACTTCAACGGAGAGGAGAAACAAAAATTTACAAGTACTGCAAAGGGCGAACAGTTCACTGCCTGCGTATCCAACGACCAGGCAGGTACCTATTATATCACAACAGTAAAAGCTGCACAAATCTATGCAGTAAAGTTTGTTCCAACAAGCGAAGCCACTTCGAGCAAAAGTATTACTTTGCCTGAGCAGGGTGTCATCACTTTCTCTGATGTTCATGCTTGGACGGTACCTGCAGGTTTGAAGGCTTACATCGCAGGTGCTCAGAAAACCCAGAAAGATGGAACCATCACTTTGTCACTTACTGAGGTTGAGACAATCCCTGCATGCACAGGTGTGATTCTTGAAGGCATAGGTGGCAAGAGTTACGAGCTGACATCTACCGACTGCGGTACTGCCATGAAAGAAGACGGTTCTAAATCATTGGTTGATCAGAATTATGCACTCCGCCCAGTTATCTCAGACTATACCTTGGAGAAAACAGAATTAGATTATACTGGCGATAAAAATACAGACAGTAAAATCTTCCACAACTATATTCTTGGCGTAAAGGATAGTAAGACTGTATTTGTTCCAACAGAAGCAGGCGACCTTTCTGCCGGCAAGGCATATTATAGAATCCGCCGCGACCAAGATAAGCTTGCCAAATCTATCAAGGAGAGCCCAGATGCTGCAAAGGTTATTTTCTTCAACCCAGGTAATGGTAATACAACGGGCATCAATGGTATTGAGAACGAAGCTAAGAAGAATGATGGCATCATGTTCAACTTGGCAGGTCAGAAGGTTCAGAAGTCATACAAGGGTATGGTTATCATGAACGGCAAGAAGTTCATCAACAAATAACAAGCATCATGAGAAGATTCATTTGCATACTATCTATCCTGACACAAGCTATGGCACTCAGTGCCAAGAACTATTATGTGTCACCACAAGGCAAAGACAAGAATAATGGTTTAAGTAAGTCAAAAGCCTTTGCCTCCTTAGCCCAGGCTCAAGCCCTTGTAGCTCCAGGAGATACCGTTTTTATCATGCCAGGAACCTACAAGGTAAAGCAGAAAGACCTGATGGCTCCCACCTATCAAAAGGTATATGCCGTAGCCTTCCTGCTCGATAAGAGCGGAACAGCCCAGAAGCGCATCAGCTACATCGGCATGACGGATGCCCAAGGCAAACGCCCTGTGTTCGATTTCTCGGAGGTAAAACCGGATGCCCGCATCACCGGATTCCTGCTGACAGGCAACTATCTCAACATCAAGAACATTGAGAGCATCGGTATTCAGGTAACACAACCCCATCATACCCAAAGCGAAAACTTCAGAATATTCAATGCTTCTCATAATAAACTGGAGAACGTCTCTGCTCACAACGGCATGGGAATCGGATTCTATCTCATCAAAAAATGCGCCCACAACTACTTCATCAATTGCGATGCCTACAACAACTTCGATACTGTTTCGGAAAATGGAAAAGGCGGCAATAGCGACGGGTTCGGATGCCACCCGGGAACACTCGACAGCGAAGAGAATATATTCATCGGTTGCAGAGCCTGGTATAACAGCGATGACGGTTACGACCTCATCAATGCACAAGCTCCAGTGAAATTTCTCTATAGCATTGCCTACAAGAACGGATATGCCAGCATCAATGGTGAAGACAAGAAGATAGCAGATGGAAACGGATTCAAATGCGGTGGCTATGGCATGGGGAAAGTGGCAAGAACGAAGTTTGAAAAAGCTCCGATGCATGTTGCCGAAAACTGTATCTCGGCAGCCAACCGTGCCAATGGGTTCTATGCCAACCACCATCTGGGAGGTCTGCACTTCATCCATTGCTCGGCCTATAAGAACGGCGGTGCCAACTATAATATGACCAACAGAAAGGACAGAACAGAAACGGGCAACAGCAATGTAAACGGCTATGGTCACATCATAGAAAACTGCCTCTCATACGGTTCGGATGCCATCAAGAGCAACAAGCATCTGAGGATGGTTGACGGAAACAGGAAGGACTGCACCATACAGAACAACTCCTTCAACTGGAATGAAGCCACCCAGAAGTGGGACAACGACAAGAAACTGACAAAAAGCAGCTTCAAGAGTCTGGATGCCCAAGAACTTCTGGCAGAACGAGACAGTCAAGGCATGCTGCCATCCTTCCAATTCCTTGAACCAACCCAGCCGATTGAGTACGGATACAACTTTGCTGATTACCAACGCCTGGTAAATGAATACAGAAACAAATAAAAAATATAATTTTCCATCAATATGCACAATAATACAAAGTATATTGACGGGAATGTCTTAATTTTACAGCAGAAACAACCCTACAGACAATCACTGATTTCAAACTTACAAAAAAATAACAATTATGACTGTAAAAAGTAACATGAAAAGAATATTCATCATGGCATTATCCCTATTGACCCTGGTGCTGAATGCAAATGCAAAGATTCACACCATAGGTGATTCCACCATGGCTGACTATGATCAGAGCGAACCAGACCAGAAAGGAATGTATGGATGGGGACAAGTGTTTGGCGATTATTTCACCAACGGCATGACAGTGAAAAACTGGGGCGACCGTGGTGAGAGTGCCCGCAGTTTCTATCGCAAGTTTTGGCCTAAGGTCAAAACAGAAATCAAAAAAGGGGACTATGTCCTCATTCAATTCGGCCATAACGACCAGAAATCAGTAGCGACTGATGTTTATCGCGAATATTTAAGTAGGTTTATATGTGAGACGCGTGAGCTTGGTGCCACTCCTATCCTTGTGACATCCATTTGCCGCAAGCTCTTCGAGGGCACCAAGATATCACGCATCGGACGTATAGACAACGGCAAGGCAAAGGGTGTAGATGAGAACGACCACACCTATGATTATCCTTTTCACATGAAGAAGGTGGCCGATTCCCTGAAGGTGGAATGCCTCAACCTCACAGCAGCCTGCAAGGAATATATGGAATCCTGGGGACCAGAAGGCTGCAAGCAGTTCTTCCCTGCCGGCGGTTCTACCCACACCAATGAACTCGGCGCAAGAGTCAACGCCCAACTGGTAGCACAGTTGATGTATCAATCCAACATCTTGAAAAAATACATCGCCATCAACAAAATCAATCTTCCTAAGAATAATGGAAAGATTGTTGTGGCTGCCAGCACCAAAAACGAGTCTGATTCTGACGAAGAAGACTGGAACTACTATATGGTAAAGACGGGAGCCGATGGTTATGCCGTATTCGGCAATCTTTCTGGCGAAAACCTCGCCGTCCCTGAGGGTCTGATAGCCTACGGCGTGATTCAAGGTACAGAGAGCAACCTGGCGAAACTCGTAAAGGTGGGCAACGTGATACCAGCCAACGTGGGTATCATCGTAAGAGGCAAGCCCAACACAGAATATTCGCTTACAGCCACCACAGAAGCTCCGATGTTCAAGCGTCAAAAGCAGAACCTGCTCAGGGTGAGCGAAAAGACAGGAGTCATCAAAGCCAAGGAGAAAGGCGGCTACAACTATCTCTTTACAAGCGAGAAGAAGAAAATCACCTTTATCCCTGCCGACGGAAAGACTTCTCTGCGCATCAAGCGAGCTTATCTGGTGAGTCCAAACAAACAGGAAAGCATCACCATCGAGCGCAGACAGAACAACGGCAACACAACAGCCAAATAGAAAGAGAATAAAATCATTTCACGTGTCACATATATAATACTCAGAACTATGAACAAAAAAACTTTCATGATTCAAGCTATCCTTGCCGCTTGCTGCATCATTACATCCTGCAGCAGCGACACGGTGGATGGCAACAAAGAATATTTTACTCGTGGGCAAATAGCCTATACACAGGAAGATGAAAGCAAGATTTTCTTCTTCGACAACGAGGATGGCACTGCCATGGTTACCTACAACCGTAAATATCCCATCCAGCTCAACGACAACAACCAGGCAAAACTGACCACCTACGTAGGATCAGTAACCATCCCTGAGACTTTCACCGTGGATGGAAAGACTTACCGGGTAACCAGCGTAGATGAGATGGCTTTCGCCAACAACACTACGCTCACCAAGCTCACCCTTCCTGAAACCATTACCACCTTCGGACAGGGTGCATTCGCCAACTGTTCGGCGATGACAGCAGTCAACATCCCTGCTGCCATCCAAGAAATTCCAAGCGCCTGCTTCGCCCAATGCAAGAAGATGGCTGCCTTCACTCTGCCAGAGCAGGTGAAGACCATCGGCAACCTGGCATTCGCCAACTGCGCCAAGGCAAGCAAGATAGAGCTCAACGAGGGCATCACCACCATCGGCGAACGTGCCTTCCTGGGTTGCTCTGCCGTCAAGGAAATTACCTTGCCAAGCACCGTCAGCAAAATGGGTGGCAACGCATTCTACAGAGCCAGCAAACTGACCAAGGTTCATGTCAAGGCAACAACCCCTCCGGCATTGCAAGATTCCCTGGGCGATTATATCTCGAAGGCTACACTCTATGTGCCTACAGGCAGCAAGAGTGCATACGAAGCCGACAAACTCTGGAACAAGTTTAAAACAATAGAAGAAGAATAAGTCATGAAACATATATTATTCACCCTACTCTTAGCCTCAGCCAGCATCTCTGGCATGGCTCAAAACACAAAGACCATTCATGGTGTCATCACCGATGGAAACGGCGACCCAGTGATTGGCGCCACCATCAAGGTGGGCAAACAGGGCACCGTTACCGATATGGATGGCAAATATACCCTGTCGGTTCCTAATGGCACTCACCAGGTGGAAGTTTCCTACATCGGAATGAAGACCAGAAAGGTCAACATCAAGGGCGACCAGGCAAGTGCCACCCTGCAGGAAGACTCCAAGATGATGGACGAAGTAGTGGTCATCGGTTATGGTTCCGTGAAGAAAGGCGATGTAACCAACGCCGTAGCCAAGGTGAAGGGCGACCAGCTGAAAGACCGCCCTGTGAGCAATGTGGCAAGCGCCCTGCAAGGAGAGTTGGCAGGTGTTGAAATCCGTACCACCAGCGGTGCACCGGGCAGTGGCGTTCAGATTAACGTGCGTGGTGCTACCTCTATCAACGAAAGCGGAAATTCAAACCCTCTCTTCGTGGTAGATGGTGTTCCTATGGACGACGACTTCGACCTCGTAAACCTCAACCCTCAGGACATCGAGAGCATCGAAGTATTGAAGGATGCCTCTTCCAGCGCTATCTACGGAAGTCGCGGTGCCAACGGTGTGGTTATCATCACATCCAGAAAAGGTAATGACGACGGCAAGGTGAGAGTTAACTTCAGTGCCGATTATTCCCTGAGCGCTCCAGAGCGATATATGGACATCATGAGCCCTACAGAATGGATAGAATGGAGAAAGAAGGCAAACAATGTGCGCTACGTTAACCAATATGGATTGAAGGGCGCAAAGGAGACTGATACTTACGCTGAGCGCATCGCCATCATCGGCAGTGTGAGCGGAAACTATGTGAACGACCCTCGTTGGGACATGCCGAACTATGGCGGTCTGTCACTCATCGACTGGCAAAAGGAAATCTTCCAGACAGCTCTTGCGCAGAACTACAATCTCTCTGTTTCATCAGGCAACAAGAACAGCAACTTCCGCGCTTCTCTGGGCTATGTCAACCAGGAAGGTATCGTTATCAAGACCGGATTCGAGCGCATCAATCTCAAGATGAGCGCCCAGACCACCATCAAGGACAAGCTGACCTTAGGCTTCGACCTGGCACCACAGTTCACCGTTACCAAAGGTGGCAATGTGGACGGTAAGGACAATACCGCCCAGCAGGCTCTGACCCTGGCTCCTGTAGCAGAATCCGAAGCCGGACTTTATACCAGTGCCCAGCCATACACCCGCTATCTGTGGGCAGGAAGCACCGTGAGCCCTATCGCCAACATGGAGTATTCCGGCTATCGCGACGAGAAGATCCGACTCAATGCATCAGCCTTCGCCCGCTATCAGATTCTTCCAGAACTGACTGCCGAGGTTTTGGGAAGCTGGTTGTTCGTCAACAGCGAGCGCCATCGCTTTACCCCAAGCAGCCTCAACAGATATTGGGCTTCTTATCCTGAAGGATATTACAGCAACGGAAGCTGGACGGGCAGCCGCAGCCATAAATATCTGGGCCAGGCAACAGCCACCTATAACAAGGATTTCGGCAAGCACCACCTCAACGTGGTGGGCGGATGGTCTGTAGAGATGACCAAGGACGGAAGTTCATTCACCATCGGTGCCACACAATATCCAAACAACTCCCTGAATGGCGGTTTCTCGGATATGACCACCGTTACCCTGAAGAATGTATCTGCCGTTTACAATACAGAAGACCGCCTGGTATCTTACTTCGGTCGTGCAGAATATGGCTTCGACAGCCGCTATCTGCTCAACGCCAGCATCCGTAGAGATGGCAGCAGCCGCTTCGGAAAGAACAAGAAATGGGGCACATTCCCTGCCGTTTCAGGTGCATGGAGAGCCAGCAACGAGAAATTCTGGAAGAACAGCTGGCTCGTAAACCAAGCCAAGCTTCGCATAAGCTATGGTGTGAACGGTTCTAACGCTATCCCTAACAATTCGGCTTATGGCGTACTGAGCAACAGCAACTATAGTCAGGACGGAAAGCTGACCACAGGTTTCATTCCGGGTAGCACCGCCAATGATGATCTGGGATGGCAGAAGACGGATTCCTGGAATGCAGGTATCGACCTCGGTCTCTTCAACAACCGCATCTCCCTGGCCGTGGATTACTATATGAAGAATATCCGTGATATGCTCTATCAGATTACCCTGCCTGCCGATATGGGTTACACCCGCGGATACACCAATGTGGGAAACATCCGCAACACCGGTATAGAGTTGGAACTGAAGACCGAGAACCTGACGGGCAGATTGCGTTGGACCACCAACTTCCAGTTCTCCTGGAACAAGAACAAGGTGATAGACCTGGGTGCCAACTCTACCATCTTCACGGGCTATGACAACTCAACCCAGGTAATCGAGGTGGGTCGCCCTGCGGGTGAATACTATCTCTACGATGCCGTGGGCGTTTACGAGACAGCCGAGGATTTGAAGAAATACCCTACTCAGACCGGTTCGGTGGTAGGATCTGTGAGATACCGCGATGTAAGCGGTCCAGATGGTGTGCCAGACGGCAAGATTACCGAGGCCGACCGTGTTCACATGGGTCATCCGCAGCCATCGTGCACCTATGGTATGACCAACACCTTCAAGTATAAGAATTGGACAGCTTCCTTCCTTATCACCGCACAGACTGGCGGTAAGATTTATGGAGCTTTAGGCCGTGCCTTCGACCGCCAGGGTATGGGAACATCGGTGAATGTATTGAGAAAATGGAAGAACATGTGGTTCTCAGAGAGCGATCCGGGCGATGGCCATACACCATGTGCATGGGTATCGGGTATCAACGAGGAGTATGACAACCGCTGGCTCTACAGCAGCGACTTCATCAAGTTGAAGAACATCACCCTGTCTTACAACTGGCGCATGCCTAAGAAGGCATTCATCAGCAACGTGCGCCTCAGTGCCAGCGTAGAGAATGTGTTCATGATTGATTCATACGATGGTGGATTTTCACCAGAGAGCAACAACTCATCGAGCCGCATCTCAAGCTACGACTACGGAGCATATCCAATGGCAAGAACATTCAATTTTGGTGTAAACATTCAATTCTAAACAAGCAAAACGATTATGAAACTATATCAGTATATTATAATAGGTGTAGCAGCCCTGAGTCTCACAGCTTGTGATGATTTCCTCACGGTTACACCAAAGAACACGGAGACCACTGACAACTTCTACCAGACTGAAGCGCAGATGGACCAGGCACTCACCGGTCTTTACGGCACGCTGAAGCCTGTGCCGAAGTATCTCTTCGCCATGAGCGAACTCCGTTCAGACAATACCTGGGTGCTCACCGACAGCAAGCAGAACGACTATGCCGACGTAGCCACCTTCAATGCCAACGGTCTTCTTACCGACAACCTCGTGTCAGGATGCTGGAGCGACTACTTTAAGATTGTATCAGCCGCCAACACTTTCCTCGACAAGATAGATGCACTCGACTTCAACGACCTGAAGGTGAAGAAGCAGTATAAGGCAGAGGCACGCTGCATCAGAGCCCTGGCTTATTTCGACCTGGTAAGATTCTTTGGCAGAGTTCCTGCTCCTACACATATTCTCACCACCAACCAATCGTTTGAGTTGGGACAGAGCGAGGCGGTGGATGTGTATAACAACATCATTGTGCCCGACTTGCAATATGCAGTAGAAAACCTCGCAGAGACAGCTTCCGACTATCAAGGAAAGGCACACAACGAGCGCCTTACCCAGGTGGCAGCCAAGGGATTCCTGGGCAAGGTATATCTCACCATGGCAGGCTTCCCACTCAACGACGCCGCCAAGAAAGCAGAGGCACAGCAACTCTTCAAGGAGGTAATCGATTATGCCACAGCCAAGAACAAGTATTGGATGGCAGACATGGATGCCTGGAACCAGAGCTGGCTGCACGAGAACGACAACAAGTACGCCATCTTCGAGATTCAGTATATCGCTGAAGCAGGACAGGGCAATCCAATGGTTACACTCACCGTGCCTAGCAATCCAGGCACAGACTGGTGCGGCAACAACCTCGTAACAGGTACCCATGTGTATATCGAGCGAGGACTCCAGCGCCACTTCATCGCCAAGGACGAAATTACGGGAGAATATATTGACAAACGTGCCGACGGAACCCTCAACCTCAAGGAGACCGTGGACGAGGATGGTAACATCGTAACCAGCGAAGGAAATACGTTCTATACAAAGTATTTCGAGAGCAAGGTGAAGCGCGCCAAGTTTGGTATGTCGGATATGGATGCCACCATCGTTGATCGCACCTACTGGCCACAGAACTTCCAGCTGCTCCGCATCGAAGACATCATGTTGCTTTATGCTGAGTGCGTGGGTAACACCACCGAAGGCAGAGAGCTGGTGAACAAGATTCGCCGACGTGCAGGACTTGCAGACCTGGATATCAACTTATCTGAAGAAGAATTCCAGAAAGCTGTGCAGGATGAACGTAGATACGAACTTGCCGAAGAAGGCGTAAGATGGTTTGACCTGGTTCGCCGAAACGAGTATGTAGATACCATCAAGCAGATGTTCATCGATGATGATGACACCGAGAATGGCACCTACAAGCAATACGCCAACCGTGTGAATGCCGACATGT
>USJD01000064.1 GCA_900554835.1 uncultured Prevotella sp.
TATTTGTTATTTTTAAGTTGATTTATACTGTGTCAACTTTTTCTAGGACAAGACAAGGTGTTTTATTTATTGGCAATAAACAAAAAGTAGCAGATTTATTTATTGGCAATAAACAAATTTGGCGTAATTTATTTGGTAGCAAAAAATAAAAGTCGTATATTTGCACGGTAATCAAATAGATAGAACCATGCAAAAAGAAGTTTTCAAGACTCTCATCAAGGAGGGACAAAACGAAATACAGGAGATAGAACTCTATCAAAGACCTTTCGACTTTGAGGAGCAGGGAAGATATGTGCTTGTAGGTATCCGCCAGGCAGGAAAGTCTTATCTGCTCTATCAGCGTGCCAAACAATTCCTTGCCGAAGGGCACGACATCAAGGAATTCGTCTATATTAACTTTGACGACGAACGCCTCTACGGAATGAAAGTGGAAGACTTCGACCTGATTCTGCAGGCATACAATACCATGTACTCCTATAAACCTATCCTATTCTTCGATGAGATTCAGAATATAGAGGGATGGGAGCACTTTGCACGCCGTCTTGCCAATCAGAAATACAGGGTATTCATCACGGGTTCCAATGCCAAGATGCTGAGCCGTGACATCGCCACAACTCTGGGAGCCCGTTACTTTGACGAAAAGGTTTTTCCTTTCTCTTTCAAAGAATATCTGGTTGCCAAAGGCGTTACGCTCGAAGAGAACTGGCAGTATGGCAAGCAAAAAAATATAGTACAGCAACTCTTTTCGGAATACTTCAAATGGGGAGGTTTCCCGGAACTTCTTCTTTATAAGAACAAACGTCATTGGCTGAATGGACTCTATGAGAAAATCGTGTTAGGCGATGTGGTGCAGAGAAACAATATTAAGAACGATCATGCTTTACGACTTGCCATCAAGCGGCTTGCCGATAATATCATGCAACCAACTGCCTACAACAGACTTGCCAACATGGTAAAGAGTGCCGGCGTTTCTACCAATACTGCCTCCATGATCGACTACATCCGATACACCAAAGAGGCTTGTCTTTTATTTACGTTAGACAACTATGCCTCTAAATTTGCTGAGAAGGAAACAGCCAAGAAGCATTACTTTACTGATAATGGTTTGCTGAGCATATTTCTTACTGACTCAAAGTCGCCTCTGCTGGAAAATCTATGCGCCATCACCCTACACAAGAAATACAACAGAAACTATGAGATGCCGAAACTATATTATTATAACCAGAACATAGAAGTGGATTTCTACGTTCCAGAAGAAGGACTGGCGATACAGGCTTCCTTCAGTCTTGAAGATATAGATACCCGAAAGCGAGAAGTTGCAGCACTCATCGCCCTTAACAAGGTTTATCCTATCAGGAAAGCCATCATCATAACATACGATGAAGAAGAAATCATCGAGGAAGATGGTGTAACCATAGAAGTCATTCCTATCTGGAAGTGGTTAACAGAATAACCCTATAGAAGAAGTATTTTTTTAACACAATTAAGAACTCTATAAAAGGCTACGTATTTCCTCCTTCCCAATCGTATTATTAGTAAAACAAAAGGAAAAGATGACCTATGCTACTGTAAGCTTCCTTGAACCAGAAACACAGGCAGAATAGCAGCGTACTACCGCCATTGTGAAGACCAGCGATAAGGGTGGTTATTACATCGATGTATTCCGCAGCCGAAAGAAGGAAGGGGGCGACAAGACCCACGATTATTTCTATCACAACCTGGGACAGGAGATAAAGGTGATGGATGCGCCAAGCGGTAAGGTGCTCGATATGAAGCCAACCTGGAATACGAACGTATGCCTAACCAGCCTTATAAGGTAATCGACCAGCCGGTATTGACCTTCGTGGCTCGCCAGAAGGGTGAGGCATGGAATCATCCTTTCGTCTGCGTATATGAGCCAAGTTCTGATACAGAATCAGGCGATATCGCATCAGTAGATTACTTTACGCCAAGCGAGCAGGGTGCCGTGGGCATCATCGTGAAACTGAAGAATGGAACCGAGCAGCGCATCGTCTGCTCAGAGAATGGAAAAGTTAGCCTTTCTAATTAATTTTTAAGCAATCCCTATAGCAATGGTTTATCATCGCTATAGGGATTGTTTTTGTTGTATAGCAAGCCATTATAAAGGCGATCTCATCGTGAGCAAGAGAATACTTGTGGTAGAGTTGCTGGTTGATGCTCTCTATTGATTAGCCCCTAATTGCTGGAGATTGTTGATGAAAGTATTGACACTTACCGCTCCTTCTATGGGGGAATTCTCAAATACCATAAAATAGTAGAATTTAGCTCCAGCCAACTTAGACCATGTATCTCCACAAGCCAACTTGTTCTGGCTGTCAGAACCATCAAGATGATTGCCCTTGGTTTCTAACAAGACTGTGATGCCATTGTTGAGTACAATGACGAAGTCAGGATAAGCATTGATAAAACCATTGATGCAGAAACCTTTTCCTCTTTCTTGATTGCGATGCCAGCATTTTACGCAGTCAAGGCTGATTACCTGCTCAATGACTGTTCTCTCAAAGACATTGAATCCTTCTTCCTCTATATACATTTTCTTTTCTATGGCAGGTGCTTTTTCTTTGGTCAATACAATCTCATTAGGTAGGTGCTCTGTCTCTTGCAAAAAGATTTGTCCTGAGCGTATCCTGTCCTCAAATATTCTTCTGGCATAAGATATTTTGAGAGCCTTGACCTTGTTCTTGAACGACTGCACGGTCTCATTCAAGTTCTTTCCTAACATTTGGAGGTGCGACAAGTCGTAATCTTGAAGCACGTTTGTAATGTAGGTGTGCAAGTCGCCGTCAGATATGCTGTTGTCTTGCGTCATGTCTCTGATGGACTTAGACAACTGAACGATAATGCTATTCTTGTCTTGGATGTTGCCATAGAAGTTTTCTAATTCATAAGCCTCTTTCTCCTTGACAGCAAAAGCGGTGATGTCATTCTCGTTGTTCTTGTCAATGTCAATCCTTCTGATGTTGGAAGTGTTATAGTTGAATTCGATGTGACGGTCTTCTGCCGAGAGATTGAAGCCTTCGAGCAATACTTCTGGAGTAACAAGAATCTTGGTGCTGCTTGTACCGAATATCCCATAGTCTTTTTCGGTATTGACATAGAACTTGGGCAATAAGATACTCTCCGCTAAATCTTCGTAGCTTTTTCTGATAGGGAATATGTTTGTCTTTTGCATGATTTCTTCGCTTATTCCACTATTGGTGGATTCCTTTACTTGCCGTTCGTAAGTTCGGCTCATTTCCTCCGCCTGTTTCATGAGTGAAATGGTGGCGGAGTCTTCTGGTATGGCTTCTTCATTGGATGTTGAAGGCATGAGGATGTCTTCTGCCTCAAACCTCCATTCTGATTGTTCTTCTTGGCAAGCCTCATTCCCCTTTGGGTCGTTTAGCAAGCCAATTTCCAATGCTTCGTCGTTTCTAAAGTTTAACTTAGGCTCATTAGGAATATTTGGCTTGTTTGCCGTCGTGTCGTTTGCGATATAGTCACGACGGCTGTACCCCGACATTCTCAGGCTTTCCACCACATTGTCAATGGTGGTGTGGAAGTTGGTGGATGATGTGAGTACATACGACATGTTGAGCAAGGCGCTGCCATGCTGTCTCGTGTAAGGCTGGCGCAAGACACGGCCTAATATTTGTTCCACGTCAATCTTGGAAGAGCGATTGGCTACCGATGCCAAGATGTAGGCGAACGGACAATCCCATCCTTCTTTCAAGGCGTTGACTGTGATGATGTATCTCACAGGACATTCTCGGCTCATCAAGTCGATGTCTTTCAGCTCATTTTGATTGGCTGTCTTTATCTTGATTTCCTCATTTGGGATTCCTGCTTTCACGAGTTTAGTCTTGATGTTGGAGAAGGTTACGCTGTCTTCGTCATTCTTGGGTTGTGCTTGGAAAAGGACGATAGGACGAATATAGTCGCCGCCATTAGTCTCTTCGCTCTTGGCTTTGTCTTCCAAGTTCTTTCTGAGGGCTATGGCGCTATTGATTACATCTATATGATTCTGGTAGTTGCTCACCATGACAGGGAGTTTGACCATGTTTTCTCTTTTCAGGCTTGCTGGGTCAACAAAACTGATGATGTTACTCTTGTTGCGTGGAGTGGCTGTCAGGTTGAGCACGAAGCAAGGGTTGATGTTGGTGAGTGTGTCAATGCGCAGATCACCCTCGAAGTTATGGCTCTCGTCGATAATCGTGACGGGATTGAGATGGGCGATGACTTGAATGAGTGAGGTCTCGTCGGCACCTTCGATATGTTTCTCATTAGGAGAGTAGGTCTTGGCAAACTCGGCAAGATTCTCATTCTCGTTATACGCTAATCGCTTGTCTGTGGCTTTCGTGGCAAATGATTGGATGCTCAATACGAAAATACTCAGTTGCTCTTTTATGATAGTTGGGTTGAAGTTTTGACCGAATAGAAGGGCTTGCTTGTCATACACTTCAACTCTTCCATTGAAGAGCGTATCAATTCTTTGACGATAAGGATGTTGTGGATTCTTTAGATTCTCGTATGTCTGTTTGAGTATTGTGTCTGATGGTACAAACCATGCTACGACTTTAGTCCTATTCACAGGCATTGCGTCGAAGATAGTGCGTATGGCATTGCAGGCGATAAAAGTCTTACCGCCTGCGGTAGGTACTTTTATCGTCATGTTTGGAGCTCCATTCATGGTGTCGCAATAGGGATGAAAGGTCTCTTCACCTTGTTGGAGGGTAATGCCATTTTGCTTCCAGTAAGTGGAGAAAGCCTTATGGTTGCTTCCTTGCTCCTTTAGGATCGCTATGTATTGGGCAAGGTCGTTGAGGACTGCTTGCTGATATTGTTTTAATTCCATAATCTAAAATCGTTTGATGTCACGTGGTATCTTCTTGAACTTGATGTGATGCTCAGTCATGAACTTCTCATCGAGCAAACAACGGTCGGCGTAGATGATGTACATCTCGTGCTTGCTTTTTACGATGTTTGCCAATGTTGCGTAGCTTAGTGTTGTTGCCTTGTCTGTTTGATAATAGAAGTAATAGCCTGCTCGGTTGCACTCGTCGAGTAGGAATTCTTCGTCCTTGTCTTGTTGGCGTAAGAGAGGCTGCTTGGTCTCGGCATAGTATATGTATTCTCTTATCTTGTCTATGCTGACCTCCTCGTTCAAGTTGCCATCTTCGTTGAAGAGTGGGGCTCCTAATTCGTAATAGTCGAATGCACCGCCTAAGCCTTCCATTTTGTCATCATATATTTTCGTGCCGATTATTTTCAGGCAGTTGTCTGCTATCTTAGGCTTGCTAATCTTGGTGTATTCGTTGGCCTTTTCAATAGAGACGGCTTCTGCCTCTTTCAGAATTTCCTCGGCTTTGAGAATGTTCTTGGCAGTCAGTTTTTTGCTGTAAATTTCCTCCTCTTTCTTGCCCTTGAAGGGATAGCCTGAAATGGCACGGCGAATACGTTCGGCAGCAACCGTTTCGGCATAGTCCATGATGTCTATCATGATAAACTTTCTTTTGCCTCCATTCTTTTTGTTTAGTTCCAAAATAGAGTGTCCTGTAGAACCACTGCCCATGAAACAATCAAGAATGACATCTTCCTCTTTTGTACAATGAGACAGTATATATTCTATAATACCTAATGGCTTTACTGTGTCAAATCCGTGATGTAAACCTAAAATCGCATTAAGTAGCTTTTTACCACTTTCAGCTGTGCCACTAATATTTTGAGGAACAAAACAGTAGAAAGGTGCAGTTTCCTCTTTTTCTTCGTTTTTATAATATTTTAGCATGGGTTCTCCTGTCTCAAAGGTTATGCGATTGGTATCATATAACTTTTTCACAGTTTCTTCACCAGCTTGCCATCGCTTTTCTATCGGTGGAGTATAACCTCCAATAGAAAAGCGCATCGTGTCTCTTTGGCTTTCACCTCGATTTGATTTTAATATAGTCTGGAGTCTGTAGTCTCCATCTTTGTCAGTGTGTGGATAGTTCCTGTCTCTCCCAGAACTGACGATATTGTATGATACTTTTTCTCTATTATGGTATTCAATAATATATTCTGCATCGTTTTGAGGCTTAAATTTAGCCTCTCCTGTATTAGAAGGCTTAGAACGACTTTTCCAAACAAATATTGCTTGTTGGTTGTAGGTACCAAATATTTCGTTCATTAATTGGAGAAGATTAGATAGCTCATCATCACCAATAGATATAAAGATAGCTCCATCTTCGCTCAAAAGTTTCTTCATGAGAACTATGCGAGGGTACATCATGCAGAGCCACTTATCGTGCCTACTAAGGTCCTCTCCTTCTTTACCAACGACTTCACCCAGCCACTTCTTGATATGTGGGTCGTTGACATTATCATTATAAACCCAGTTCTCATTGCCAGTATTATAAGGTGGGTCGATGTAGATGCACTTGATTCGCCCTTCATACATGGGCATGAGAGATTTGAGTGCCAACAGATTATCTCCATGGATAATCATGTTGCCACTATGGGTTGGTTCTGTTGTCTGCCCTTTTTCGGCAGAATAACCGTATTGATGTTCCAATACATGATAGGGCACATCATTATGATGCCCCACCACTTTGTCTTTTCCGATCCAATTAAGTGTTGGCATAATGTGCTATAGATAGAAGGAGCGTAGAACTATCTTGTCAGAGAAAACGGGCTTTTTAAACGAACAAATGCCTGAGGATGGAGCATAAAAGAAGCGCAGGCTTCCCTTATCTACATCCTTAGGCATTTGGCGTGGCCCGTTTGTACCAGATAAGTTCCGCCCACGCTATAGCATGGGCGTTTACGAACTTTATCTTTCGGTACAAACATCTTATCTATCGCCAAATTTCAAGGATGTTCCGAATAAATAGTAAACGCGTAATTATGATTACTTCAATATGTTATGTCAATGTTTCTTTGTTTCTGTCTGTTTCTTATATCCTTATTTTTAAATGGTTGGGCAATATTGTTATATTCTAATATTAAAGAGAGAGTATGATTAAGCATTGGTCTCATGTGAATAGTTAGCGTAGTTACCCAAAATTTGTTCGATATGGATAACTTCTGGGCATGAATCCCATGTGAAGCCACCTCCCATTAGATACCAGTTGCTTCTTTCTTTAACAGGCACTTTCTTCATGCTTGGAAAAGCAGAAATAGGCATCGTTATAGAACGACCGTCTTGTAGGGTAACTTCAAACTTACCTCTCTTTGGGAACGATACAGCCTTGATTTTAGGCTTCACATTCCAATAACCTTCATTCTGATACATATTCTTACTTTTTTATTTTTATTATTCTTATAGTTTTACCTTCCTTGAATTGCTTCCATTGGTAAAGCAGTTTAGTTTGGTATCTCTTTGCTATATCAAGAACCTCTTTGACCTGTTTGTCAGTGAGGTCTCCTTGTTTTGCCATTTCTACTTCTGGTTCCAACCAAATCTTACAGAGTTCTTCTGTTCCTCGCTTACCTACATGAACATGGGCTCTGTTCTCATGGAAATCTGTGTTATAGAACAGAAAGTTCCAAATGATTTTGGCTGTTATGTATAGAAGAACTTTAGGCATAAATCCCCTCCTTCATGATTCTTTGTTTAAGCAAGCTATTCATCCTGTCTCTTACCCTAACCATATCGACCTTGGCTCCAAACAACTTTTCCAAGTCGGTTTGTATCAAGTCTAATGTCAAGAAAGAAGGAGCCTTGCCTTCGTAACAAACGTCAACATCACTCTCGTCAGTCTGTTCACCACGAGCTACTGAGCCAAAGATGCCAATCTTTGTCAATCCATATTTTGAAGTAGCGATACTCTTGTACGACTTCAAAAGGTTTAGAATTTCAGATGTTGTCTTCATTGTTATAATATTTATGTCCTTTATTTCACTCTTTCATACCCTTCGTAATAGCATGACAACTCGATGCCCTTGAAGATGACTTCTCGGTTACGTGATTTCATCTTGGAAGATGCCTCATTACGAACCCACTGCAAAAATACAAACTTTTTTCTAAACTCTCGCATAAATGAGGGAAATATTTTCATTTATCATTCGTTTTAAGTAATAAGTCCATTTAGTACGTATTATCCATATAAGCGATAGACGCACCCAATAGGGTCGCCTTTTAGTCCCTACTAGCGATTGAGCCTCGTCCCTAGTACCGATTGAGCTTCGTCCCTAGTAGGGATCAAGCCTCGTCCCTAGTAGGGACTAAAAAGCTCCGCTATAGGGATGGAAACAATGATAAAGTAATAACAAAACAATAAGAAATATGACATGTAAAAATCGAATGAAGGGTGTTTTGCTCTTCTTGTTCTTAATATGGGGTGTAGTAGAGCAAGTGTATCCCCAGCAAGCATTGCAATCGCCTAACGGCAAGGTATGGACCAGAGGGATGGAAGTACTCAAGGTAGAGCGTGCAGCCCTGCGATTTGTTCCTGTAAAATAAAGAATTGTTAGTTTTATCGTAGTGATAGTGAAAGTCTCGGTTGTCCATTGGGTAGTCGGGGCTTTTTCCTACTCGATTTAGTCGCTATAGCGATGCTATTTTCTCCTATTCTCCGCAAAAATGCGGAGAATAATGCGAATAATCTCCGCAAAACTTGCATAATCCGATAAAATGCTTTATATTTGCGCCAAAAGAATCAATTATGAGGGAAGCAACAATGTATATTTGGCAGCAAGAGGATTGGCCTCACATGACTTGGGACAATG
Source organism: uncultured Prevotella sp. (assembly GCA_900554835.1). Taxonomy (GTDB): domain Bacteria; phylum Bacteroidota; class Bacteroidia; order Bacteroidales; family Bacteroidaceae; genus Prevotella. The sequence continues at coordinate 8,707 of USJD01000064.1, forward strand.
CCTGTTTTAGCAATAGCTTGGCAGAAGTGAATATGCTGAGGGGAAAGTTGCTGGGCAGGCTTTCCATGTTTGGTTTCGAGGAGCGAAACCAATCCATGCTCGATTCCTTAACACAAGAAATCGTGCATTCGGCAAGGATAGAGGGTGAGAACTTGAATAGGGATAGTGTGCGCTCTTCTGTGGCTCGACAGTTAGGATTGGAGTATGAAGGCTTGCCTGTGACCGACCATTATACAGAGGGAGTGGTGCAAGTGATGCTGGATGCCGTGCAGCATTATGCTATATCTTTGGATGCTGAACGTTTATTTTCTTGGCATGCGGCTTTATTTCCTACAGGGAGAAGTGGTATCCATAAGATAGCTGTAGCTCAGTGGCGAGTGGGCGATGAACCAATGCAAGTGGTTTCGGGTGCATTGGGTCATGAGAAAGTACATTATGAGGCACCTGCGAGCAAGGATGTTCCTATGATGATGGCGGAATTGATGGATTGGATAAATAAGGAGGAAAATATAGACCCATTGGTCAAGGTTGCTGTGGTACATCTTTGGTTTGTGACGGTTCATCCATTCGACGATGGCAATGGACGGCTTTGTAGAACCTTGACCGAACTGTTGCTTTCCCGTGCCGACCAAACTTCCCAACGTTATTATAGTCTTTCTTCAGAGATACTAAATCATCGCAAGGAATATTACGACCACTTGGAGCAAGCGCAGAAAGGCGACTTGGACATTACTCCATGGATACAATGGTTTTTGCAGACTTTGAAGGCGGCTTTGGCAAATGCCTTGCAAAAGACGGAGAATGTAGTTCGTAAGGCTCAGTTTTGGGATAAGCATCGCACGATAGCTTTTAATACCCGTCAGCGCAAGGTGCTCAACATGCTCTTGGATGGCTTCAAGGGAAAACTCAATTCTTCGAAATGGTACAAAATCAACCATTGTTCGCAAGATACAGCCAACCGAGACATCAAGGACTTGATGGCTAAGGGAGTATTGAGACAGACGGATGAAGGAGGACGTAGTACTAACTATGAATTGTGTAGTACTTTCTAAAATCCCATGTCAATGTTGTATCACATTATCGTAGGCGCCAGCATTTCCTCAAAGGAAGCACATTTATAAGCTCTAACGATGCGTTTTATTAAGGTCTAATGATGCGCTTTATTGAGGTCTAATGATGCGCATCGTTAAGTGTTAATGATGCGCATCGTTAAGTTGCCAAAAAGCGCTTCTTCATCCGTCTGTAATTTTCGAGGAATTAGGTTTCATTTTTCCCGTCACTGTACCCACTTTTATTTTTCTCTGCCCACGGAAAAATTCTTGCGTGGGCAGGAAGAAAAAAATACCCAGGCAGAGAAGACGGACAAACATCTGATCTGATGAACAAAAACTTCATACAAGGTATTTGATAATGGGTTAGATTGCCAAACAAATCAAAGTCCTATTGTGCCATACGCTTAGTCGTTATTTTGCGCCAAATGGGTTAAAAAAGGTATTTGGCGCAGAATAACGACATTTTTTAAGTATGTTTTCGCACGTTATCGGCTATTTCCTACACCAACTAAACCTTCATAACATCACTTGGCAGGAATACTCGCATACCCTTAGCACAATGAGTTGGAGAGTCCTTTAAGAATAGCACAAGATGAATTTCCTGCCCTTTCTTAATAAAAGGCAAGTACTTAGCTTTCTGCTCCAAAACATCCATGAGCCTGTCGGCATCTTCATCGTGCGTCCATTTACATTCTCCTACCAAGATATGCTTCTTATCAATAGACTCTGCCACAACATCCAACTCAACCATCTTACCATCCTTATATTCTGGCGGAAATATCTTACCCCACCAACGAGATGCGACATTGTAGGCTATGCCATCTATAATATTTCCACTAACATATTCACGACAAAGTAATTCCCAGCATTGACCTATAAATTGTGGAAGTTGAGATAGAACCACTTGCATCACCATATCCATTCTTCCCAATTCCAAAATAGAACGATAAGGCACAATAAACTGATAGTGAAAACGTAAAAGAGAATCATTGATATGATAAATTCCCTTCTTACTTTTCTTGGGACTCTCACCAAAAGGAACCTCTCGGCTAACATAGCCAAGTTCTCGCAACTTGCTTAAAGGTTCAGAAATCGTGCTACTGTCTTTACCTGCTCTATTTGCAATTTCAGACAATTTGTTGGCACCATTGCCTATAATAGTCAACAAAGTAGATGCCTGCACCGTATCCCTCATATCATCACGAAGTAGGCGTTGAGGTTCTTCTATCAAAGGTCCCTGCGGATCAAGCAATACCTTACGAATGGCCGTTTCCTTATCAGGATAATCCCTACGCAATTCCCAATAACGAGGCACTCCTCCCCAAATCGCATATTCCTCCACGGCTTGCACAGCATCACATTCCATAGCCATACTCATATATTGGGCAGGAATAGGCTGCATCTTGATAATTTCATTGGCAAGACCATAGAGGGGCGACTGTCGGTTGAGTACATACCCATGCATCAACTGCTGCGAAGAGCCACACAATACCAAATCAAACTTCAATATTTTCTTATTCAGGAGTTTCTGAATGATGGAGGGAAGTACATCACAACTTTTCACCAAATAAGGGAACTCATCCAAGCAGACCAACATACGCTCAGAGAGCTGATTGTTGAAACTTCTAAACAAAGTTTCCCAATCTGGGTAAATCACCTTGTCAAAACCATCTATTACAGAAGCTGCAACTTTGGAAAAAGCTACACGTTGAACAGTCTCTGACGAAGTGTCGCTCAAAAAGTAAATCGCCTTATGCCGTGCTTTGACGATGCGTTTGATAAGCTCTGACTTACCGATTCTACGCCTACCATAAATGACGATAAACTGAGTATCTTCTCTATGAAGGGCTTCATTCATTCGCTCTAATTCTGCCCCTCTATCTATGAGTTTCTTAAATTCCATAAGCTTTGCGTTAGAAATATCTTGCACAAAGATAATCTTTTTCAAAGATATTTCCAAATGTCTGATAATTAAAGTGATATTTATTATTGAACTTTAACTAAAGTTACTTGCTTGGATAATCAGCTTCGCTTGCATAACGAATAAGAAACTTAAGAAATATGGGGAATGCGTCATAAGAAAAATTGCAGATTCTTGATGCAATATTTATGGAATTGTGCCGTTTTTCTTATATAATCATTCTCAAAATATGAATAGTATGAAAAAGTATATGATGGCAGTCGCCTTGATGGTGCTTTCTGTAATGACAGCCGTGGCGCAAGATGTAGAAAATCCTGTGGGGAAAATATCTGTTATCCCTCGCATTGGTGTGGTGCTCTCTAATTGGAGTAATAATAAAATCTATTTCACGACTGAAGAAAATGCTGACTATATGAAATCCAAATATCAAGCTGGATTTATGGGCGGTGTTGATTTCGAATATCGGGCTACTGAACAGGTGGGCATCAGCTTGGGAGCTTATTATGCCAAACAGGGCTTCCGATGGCCAAGTTATCAGACGGAAAGTAAGGACAATGGCAAGACGGTGCTGACGGGGTATAACAACCAGCACGTGGATCTGAACTATATTCAAGTGCCTCTGATGGTGAAGGCCTACGTCACACGCCAGTTGGCTTTGCTGCTGGGCGTACAGGCTGGCTTCCTCTTGGGTGATGGTAAGTATAAGGGCGATTCTTCGGAAGTGACTATTGATAAGACAGGAAATTCGTCTTATGAGGAGAAAGAATCCTTTGATGAGAAATGGCCAGCTAAGAAATGTGATGTTGCTATTCCGATTGGCGTGGCTTACGAGTATCAGAATGTGATATTGGATGCGAGATATCAGTTAGGATTGAGCAAGGTGGATAAGATGGCCAATATGCCAAGCCAGTCTAAGACGAATGCCTTTACGGTTTCTGTGGGCTATCGTTTTACGCTGTAATTCTTCTCTCTTAATCCCCTGATGCAGGGAAAATCAATCATTTATTGCATCCAAAAGAATTTGTTAATAAGTATTCTTCTTATTTGATTCGTATTAATAATAAACAATAACGATGAAAATAGGAAGAATACTTTTTTTGATGTCTGCTCTTGCCTTCTCGCAAGTGGGAATGGCAAATCATCAGGCTTCGGATAAGAAGTCTGTGGCAAACAAGACGTGGGTGCTTGATGTGGATAAACAATTAGAATATTGCCACAAGCAAGTGGGTAGAGCTCTGAATGAATTGCGCCAGAAGGATGGCAGCTATGACTTCTCGATGGAGCCGCGTAATATCCTGAAGGGCGACAGACAGAAGGGATGGAACTGCCGTAAGGCAACTCCTGAGGAGTGGTGCGACGGATTCTGGCCAGGCATTCTCTGGATGGATTATCAGAACACCCAGGATGAGGCTGTACGCAAGGCTGCTGAGGGCTATACGGAATCGCTGAAGGGCATTGCCTACCGTCCCTGCTACGACCATGACATCGGCTTTTTGATGTTCTGCTCCTACGGCAAGGGCTATGGACGATCCTCGTGGCGTGAAAGGAGGTGCTCCTAAGGATGCCAGTGCAGCTTGTGTTGTGGCAGATGCTTTGTTGGAACTCCAGCAGTATGTGGGAGGTGAGAAATATAAGCAGTTTGCCTTGCAGTCTTTGGCTCAGTTGAGTACAGACCGATACCAGAGCGGCAAGAAGAACGTGGCGTTCCTCATGCATAGTACCGGTCATCATCCTGCAGGGAGCGAGATTGACGCCAGTATCATCTATGCCGACTACTATTATCTGGAGGCACTGATGAGAGCAAAGACATTGAAATGATTGAGACTTGTAGCTAAGGTTTAGTTATTTAAAGGAAAGATTGGTTTTCAGGGTACATTATTTTGTATTAGGTTTAAAGTTTAGAATAAGGTTTAGGTTTTAGGTTTAGTTTTAGTTTAATAAAATTAGTATTATATATGCGGAAAAGTTTTGCATCATTAAAGGTGGGGGCTGATACTCTATAGAAAGAGTATTCATGCCTCCACCTTATTTATATATAGTTGTAGATTAGCGTGTGACTCTAAACCAGTCTGCGTCTATCCAACCTCGATTACCCCGGGTGTTCTTGCGCTCACTCACGAATCCCATCTTGGCTCCTATCCATTTGCCCTGGCGCAGCGTAAAGAGATTGCCTGCATCCTTGTAGTGCTTGCCGTCCAAACTGTAGGCAAACTGGCATTTCCCTGCCTTGACTTTCATCTGGAGATAGATGTCGAGATAGATGGCTGGGGAGTATGGGATGGTGTCCTTCTCTGTTGGCTTCAAGGTGGCGAGTGTCTTTTCTATTTCTATGCCGCCTGTATCTGCGCCCTTGCAGTGGAGTTGCTGGAGCAGGAAGTTGTCACCCATTCTTCGTACCACCAAGGTCTGATAGTTCATGCCCATCATGATGATACCACCATACTGATCGTCTTCTTTTGATGCAAAACGGATTTTCGTCGTGGCAGTAAAGTTCTCGGCTGGGGTCTTCTGCAACAGGAGATTGCCTGCTTCCCAAAGACTCTTGAATGGCTGTGGCTTGCCCGCTTCGTCTGTAACCGTAAGATCTGCCGTATAGAGGCGCATGCAACCGTTGTTGGTTGGCATTCCCCAAAGCTGATTGTAGTTGGCGTGCCATTGCCATTGTCGGGATTCCAAACCTGTGAATGATACTGGGCTTGGAGCGACAAGGGTGCAGCAAGTAAGAAGCTCGAAAAGAGCCATGATGTCAGTTTCTTATTCATATCCTTTTCTTCTTTTAATAATAATACGGATAATGGCGGGCTCTTACTTATGGAAGAAATGTGATTTATTTTATGAAAGTGCACTGGCTTTAGTGCACTTTTTATAAAGAATTGCACTGAATTCGGTGCAATTCTGCTTGCTTTTTCGTTAGTATAGCATTCCGAACATCCATAACGGAATGATGTTGCCATATCCTGTTTCTATGTCGTCTTTTACAACATAACCATTTTCAATATCCTGTAATTGGCGTTGCTTTTTTTTCTTACCTCCCACTTCAAATGTATATTTGCTTTCGATAAGGAAGTCTGAGATAGGAGAAACAGTCACAGGCATCAGAGAGCGAGTCTGATTAAAGAAGAAGGTTTCTCTGACAGTGCCGATTTCTACATTATGATTGCCAAGGGTATAGATGAGAGTAGGGTTGTCGAGGTATATCTTATCTACTTTTCCGAGTCCTTGTATTCCGTTTGTAGAAGTACGGAGTTGGCTGATGAGTCCTGCCTTTTCTAAGTAAGTGCAGAGATCAGCTATATTATTTCTTGATACTTCCAATTGCCCACCGATTTGAGACATGTTGGGCTTGAATGGGGCACTTTGGGCAATGATGGCAAGCAATCGTTTCAGTTTTCTCGCAGTAGATACAGAAAGATCTGCATACTGTGGAATGTCCGTTTCTATAGTTGCATTAACCACCTGTTGTATGTATTGATTGATGTCGCCATCAGCAAATGGATAATATCCTCTTTGCAGATAGTCTGCAAAATGTTGGAGCGGCAAGAATCCATTAGGAATTTCTACTTCTTGTTGCAAGAGTTGCTGTAATTTACATACTGGGAATTTGATGTCATGAAAAAGCTCCAAATATTCCCGATATGAAAGTCCCTGCATCTCATACATTAGGGCACGGCGACTTAGGTCAAATGCGCCTTTGGCGATGTCAAGTACTGATGATCCTGTAAATACCACATGCAGTTCTTTGTGATAGTCATAGATCAGTTTCAGTTCTCTCGACCAGTCTTTGTATTTGTGTATTTCGTCAATAAACAGATATTTGCCCCCTATTTTGACAAAAGCATCTGCAAGTTCTGTTAATCTATGACTGGCAAAATAAAAGTCTTCTGCTTGTACATAGAGTGTTTCGTTTGAAGCTAATTGCTCTTTTATGTGTTGGAGTATAAGTGTTGTCTTGCCAATACCTCTTGGCCCCATCAGTCCTATCATGCGAGCATCCCAATTGATACGATCATACATATAACGATGGAATGTGGTACTGGTTTCTCTCAGCAGTTTGTGAAATGTTGTTTGTAGCTGTTCCATAATTATTTGCTTTAAATTGATGAATATGCTGCAAAGATACATATATTTTATGAAAGTGCACTGGCTTTAGTGCACTTTTTGTGAATAATTGCACTGAACTCGGTGCAATTTTACTTATTTTCATGTCTGCTCTTGCTTTCTCGCAAGTGGAAATGACAAATAATCAGTCTTCGGATAAGAGGTTTGTGGCAGAATTATGTATATGTTATTCAATCTAAGTCTTTTCTCTTATAGATTCCGTATGATAGATATATAAACGATATGATATATTCTTCTTTGTAATTATTTCCTTCCGGATTTTACCTGTTTGTTTTAAGTTAATGTAGCATTCAAAGAGTGGATTTCTGCATAAAAAAGATTCTCATTTTACAACTTTCCGCATCCAAAAATATGACTCGAAAATGGTAGCAAAGGATATGTTGTGCAACCTGTAAGAAACGAATAAAAAAAGTTGGGCTGCCAGAATATTCTGGCAGCCCTATTACGTTAGTATGTTATGAAAAATTTGAGAGAAATGAAACTTCACAGTTTCGAATTGTTTTACTAAACATGATTCTTTTTATATAGAGAAAGCATAGAAATTACTACTTTAATATGGTGGGAGAGGCTTGATCAACAGTCATTTTGTCGATGCTGGTGTGCTGCATGGAATCTACCTTGGCAGAATCTCCACTCAATGCAACAGAAGCGCCTCTTGTCGCCTTGATAACTCCCACGTTTTCAACATTCTGAGAATCTTCCTGGAATGGAACCTGAGCAGCATTGCCCAAAGTGAGGAAGATGGCTACGACAGCGGCAGCCTTGAATAATGGCTTCAGGCGCTCTGTCAGCGATACAACCTTTGCCTTGTTAGGCTCCTTGGTGTATTCATCTTCGATCATAGCCATCATCTTCTGGTCGAACTCCTCACCCAAAGCCTCGTTCTTGGTCTCGCTCAACTCATAGGCAAAGAGAGACTTATACGGCTCCAGCTCGGCAGGAAGTTCATCCTGGCTGAAGAATGTGCGGAGGATGTTCTCTTCTTCCAAAGAGGTCTCGCACTTCCAGTAGCGTTCCAAAAGTTGGTTGATGTACTTATAATCCATATCTGTCGAATTGTTGAAATCTTTGTTTTACTGTCTGACGAGCTCTGAAGATATTTACTTTTACTTGTTCCTCGGTTATTTCCAGGATTTCTGCTATTTCCCTGTATGCCTTTCCTTCGATATCTCTCAGTTGCAGGCAGGAGCGCTGTTTCTCTGGCAGCTCGTCTATCATTTTCCTCACGATGTCCAGCTTGTCTTTCTGAATCATTCGCTCGGATGGGGTAGAAGCGGTGTCTGGCTGCTCTATCTTCTCGTTTTCTATCGAATCATTCTGATTTTCTTTCTTCTTGATGCGATCGAGCGAGAGGTTGCGGGCGATGGTTAGGCTGAATGCCTCGATGGATTCCAAATCCTGCCATCTTTCGCGGGCGTTCCAGACTTTAATCATTGTATCCTGCACGACATCTTCTGCTTCCTCCCTGTTGAGAGTAATGCGCAGAGCCAGTCTGAAGAGTTTATTCTTCAGTGGCAAAACATCGTTTCGGAAACTGATTTCTTTCATCCCTCTATTATCAATGACGACTATGTTATAAGAAAGTTACAACCAATCTTAAATTATTTCTATTTTTAACTCTTATTAAGAAACGAAGGGCGATGAATTCATCACTCTTCACTCTTCGTTCTTCACTTAATCACCGTTCCGTGCTTTCCGTCAATGGCAGTAGCGAGGGTGATAATCACTTCCTTTACTCCTGCATCGATGGCTGCGAGTGCATTCTCCAATTTTGGAATCATGCCACCTGCTACGGTTCCGTCTGCTTTGTATCTCTCAAAATCGGCATGGGTAATCACTGGA
>USJD01000065.1 GCA_900554835.1 uncultured Prevotella sp.
TCATTTAAGTTTTTTATTTTACTGGCTTATAATTCGAAAATTTTATATAAATTTGTACCATTATTCAAATAATGATGTTTTTCTCTAAAAGGAAGATACATTTATAAAAGAAAGATACGATATGAAAAATATGTTAGCTTTGAGCCAGGAAAGATTTTCGGCTCGCAAATTTACTTCTGAGGCTGTGAGTCAGGAGGATTTGGATTACATCATGGAGTGCGTGCGCATGGCACCATCGGCAGTCAACAAGCAGCCTTGGAAATGGCTCATCGTGCGCTCTGATGAGGCAAAGCAGAAACTGCAGGAATGCTATGACAGAGAGTGGTTTCGCTCGGCACCTATGTATATCGTAGGCATGAGAAATGTGGAGGAAAACTGGGTGAGAAGATACGACGGAAAAGCTCATGGCGACATCGATGTGGCTATCGCTACCGAACATCTCTGTCTGGCTGCCACTGAAAGAGGATTGGGCACTTGCTGGGTCTGCAATTATAACACCGACAAGATGAAGCAACTTTTCTCCCGTCCTGGCTTTGAGGCAGTCGTCATCATCCCAATCGGTCATATAGCCGAAGATTGTCCGCATGCTGCAAAGAAGCGCAAGGATATGAGTGAAATCGTAGAGGAAATCTGATTTCTTATCTGCTCACTTGCATCTTATTCTATTTTTTAATATATAGAAAAAAGTTTTATCTATTATTATAGAGTACCTATTATTTATAGAGTTTTACCTATATCATATAGAGTTTACCTATTATATATGGAGAAGGCTCCAATAAATAAAATCATTATTATGGGAAAGAAAATGAATCTGGAAACCAAGTCTTTTGCAGCTGCAATCTCATTCGCTCTCTGCTGCTCGTCTCTTTCGGCTACTGCTGCAAATACTGCATCTGCTGCAAATACTGCTACTGCTGCATTTTCCGCTTCTGCTGCATCTTCCACTTCTGTAGCATTTTCTGAATCTTCTAAGAATGTGGAATTGTCTGCAGTTCTCCCTGCGCAGCATTATCAGCCTACCAAGGAAAACCTGCAGGCGCGACAGGAATTTCAGGACGACAAGTTCGGAATCTTCCTGCATTGGGGGTTGTACAGTATGCTGGCAACGGGCGAATGGACGATGACCAACAAGGACCTGAACTATAAGGAATATGCTAAGTTGGCTGGCGGCTTCTATCCGTCTAAGTTTGATGCTGCCAAATGGGTGGCTGCCATCAAGGCTTCCGGAGCCAAATATATCTGTTTCACGACCCGTCATCACGAGGGCTTCTCCATGTTCAAAACCCAGTATTCTGATTATAATATCGTGGATGCCACTCCTTTCAAGCGGGATATTCTCAAGGAGCTGGCGGATGAATGCCACAAGCAGGGCATCCGCCTACATCTCTACTATTCACACATTGACTGGTATCGAGAGGATGCTCCGCAGGGAAGAACGGGCAGGGGAACCGGTCGCCCGAATCCGAAGGGTAACTGGCAGAGTTACTACCAGTTTATGAACCACCAGCTTACCGAACTGCTGACTCATTATGGCAAGATAGGCGCTATATGGTTTGATGGCTGGTGGGATCAGGATATCAATCCCGATTTCAACTGGCAGCTGCCTGAACAATATGCGCTGATTCATCGGCTGCAACCCGCCTGTATGATAGGCAACAATCATCATCAGGTGCCTTTCGAGGGAGAGGATTTCCAGATGTTCGAGCGTGATCTTCCTGGCGAAAACAAGTCGGGCTTGTCGGGACAGGACATCAGTAAACTGCCGCTGGAAACCTGCGAAACCATGAACGGGATGTGGGGATATAAGATAACCGATCAGGACTATAAATCCACCAAAAACCTGATTCATTATCTGGTGAAGTCGGCGGGCAAGAATGCCAATCTTCTGATGAATATCGGTCCTCAGCCTGATGGTGAACTGCCTGCTGTGGCCTTGGAGCGCCTGGCGGAAATGGGCGAGTGGATGAAAACATACGGCGAAACGATATATGGTACGAGAGCGGGCATCGTGGCTCCTCACGACTGGGGCGTTACCACCCAGAAGGGCAATCGACTCTTTGTGCATGTGCTGAAACTTCAGGACCAGTCGCTCTTCCTGCCTGTGGGCAACAGGAAGGTGAAGAAGGTATTCGACTTTGTGAGCAAAAAAACGCTCAAGATGCAGAAATGTAATGGTGGTATCATCCTCGACTTAGGCGCCATTCCTACTGAAATCGACAAGGTCGTGGAAATCCAACTGTAATATGTCACTTCTGTCATGTTGCGCCTATATATATAATAAGGTGTAGCGATGATGGGATAAGACAGAATCAATATAAGTTATGAAAAAATTGAGAGATTATCTGATAGTAGCTTGTCTGCTGCTATCGTCAACTGCGTTTTCTCAGACTCCAAGCGCAGCTGATGTTCCAGCGAGTCATTATAAAACGTATCATGGTGACGGCATAGACAACGTGCTGCAGTATGTGCCCATGGCTTCGGTCTTCGGACTGAAACTGCTGGGTGTAGAGGCGGAGAGTTCCTGGAAGCGCCGACTGACGGTTTCGGTCGTGTCTTTCGGACTGAATGCCGGAGTCACCTATGGTCTGAAACATACCATTCATAAGATGCGCCCCGATGGAACCGACAATCGTTCTTTTCCATCTGGACATACCTCTATTGCCTTCTGTGGAGCCACCAATCTGATGCACGAATATCACAAGGTTTCTCCCTGGATAGGTGTGGCTGGTTATGCATTAGCTACGGGCGTGGCGGTAGATAGAATCCGCCGCAACCGCCATCATTGGGGAGATGTCGTGGCCGGTGCAGCCATCGGAGTAGCTTCGGCAGAGGCGGGTTATCTGATCGGTGATCTGATTCTGGGCAAAAAGAAGAAAAAAGATGCGGAAAGCCAGAATCATCTAAATTCAGAAACAGATAAAGAAGGTCCTATCAGCGGAAAAAGCACGACTGATAAGTTTGATAATATCAGCCTTTCTGTTTCTCCCGTAGGTTTGGCTTTCGCTATGAAATTATAAGGAGTCATATTGATAATCAAGATTAAGAAATCGAATATAAAAAAGAAAACGATGATAGATAAACATCATTTTATAAGCAAGAAAGGCGTGATGGCACTCACTTTCAGTGCCGCCTTGTGTGCCTCTATGACAGCTCAGGCTGAAACTATCGAGGTGAAGAAGTTCAAGTATGCAGGTCCATTTCCTGTCAGTCTGCCTTGGATGGCTGACAGCGTAGATATTAAGGGAGAAAAGTTTGCGATGGAAAAACTGTTGGATTCCCCGCTGTCGTTTGCTTCCTTCAATCAGGGGAAAGAGGTTTCTTCTTTATCTTCCGGAATAACTCAGAATGCCCTGAATTTAGCTTCTTTCAGCCTCTCTAATGAGCGCCGGATGAAAGTGATGATTTCTGTGGAGGGTGTCAGCGAGTATCGACTTTTTGTGGATGGAGAGCCTTTGAAGGGAAATGGAAACCAGTTTGAGACGGTTCTCTTGCCTTCTTCTCATCAGGTAGTAATCAAATATCTGGCTGCAAATGATGATGCAAAGGTTCTGGTAAAAACCGGAAATGATCTGACTGCTAAGTCTTCTGAATATTCTCTGAAAATTGATGTTCCATCAGCTTCTTCCAAGCGAGCATACAATATTTATGATGTGATCTGTGCGCCTAACTATTCAAGTGTATCGCTTTCTCCGAATGGAAAATTCGTGATTGTGCGCAAAACCTGGGTGGACCGTCAGGGCAATAACCACAGTATCAATGAGGTGAGGAATTATCAGACTGGCAAGGTGCTTGCTTCTTTCCAGGAAAACGTGAAGTGGATGCCTCGCAGCAATAAAATGTATTTCGTACAGAAATCCAATGAAAGCGCTATTGAGGCAAATGGGAATGCTACTTCTGGGGCAGCACTCTCTTATGAAACCGAAAACTCCTGTCAACAATTAGTGACTATCAATCCGCTGACGATGGAGCGTGAGGTTTTGGCAACTCATATTCCGGAAGGCTACTTCCAGTTTACTCCCGACGAGAAATCGCTGATCTATACGGTCACTACCGAGGGCAGAAAGAAAGATGCACGGGTTTATGACATCAAGGAACCGGACGACCGTCAACCGGGCTGGCGTAATCGCTCCAATCTCGCAAAATATGATTTGGCATCCGGTATTTTCCAGCCTATCACCTTCGGTTATCACAACATCTATCTCAATGATATTTCTGCCGATTCTCGCTATCTGCTTATCGGCAAGAGTGAGGACCGTCTCACCAAGCGACCAACTACTCTGACCTCGCTCTACAAACTGGATCTCCAAACCCTTCAGGCTGAAACCTTGGTGGATAAGGGCGAGTTTATCAATAGCGCCCTGTTCTCTCCAGACGGCAAGTCGATTCTCGTAAGCGCTTCTCCTGAAGCTTTCGACGGTATCGGCAAGAATGTGGAGGAAGGTCAGATTCCGAGCATGGTGGATACCCAACTTTATCTGCTGTCTGCCACGGCAAAGGATGCTCAGCAGGTGCGTCCGCTCACCAAGAATTTCAATCCGAATGTACTGGATGTCGCCTGGAGCAAGGTGGACGGGAATATCTATTTCACGGCGGAAGACAAGGACTGCGTGCATCTTTTCCAACTGAATCCGAAGACCGGAAAATTTGCCCTCTTGAAGTCGCCTGAAGAGTATATCAAGTCCTTCTCCTTAGCATCTTCTGCTGCCGAAATGGCTTTCTCTGGACAGAGTGCATTCAATGCCGACCGCCTCTACAGGATGAATACAAAAGCACAGAAATCACAGGTGATAGACGACCTGAGTGCCCGCGAACTGAAAGATATCCAGCTGGGCGAATGCAAGGCGTGGAATTATGTGAATGCAAAGGGCGACACCATTTGCTGCCGCTATTATCTGCCGCCACATTTTGATGCAGCCAAGAAATATCCGATGGTAGTCAACTATTATGGAGGTTGCAGTCCTACGAGTCGTATGTTTCAGAGCCGCTATCCTCATCATGTCTATGCAGCTATGGGATATGTGGTGCTGGTGGTCAATCCAAGTGGAGCAACCGGTTTCGGACAGAAGTTCTCTGCCCACCACGTAGATACGGCTGGTGAGGGAGTGGCTGAAGACATCATAGCCAGCACCCAGGCTTTCTGTGATGAACATGGTTTTGTGAACAGGAAGAAGATAGGATGTATCGGAGCCAGCTATGGCGGTTTTATGACCCAGTATCTTCAGACCAAGACGGATCTCTTTGCTGCTGCGATTTCTCATGCCGGTATCAGCGATCATACCAGTTATTGGGGCGAAGGCTATTGGGGATATTCCTACAGTCAGGTATCTATGGCCAATGAATATCCTTGGACCAACAAGCATCTCTTTGTAGATCAGAGTCCTCTTTATCGTGCCGACAAGATACATACGCCATTGCTTTTCCTGCATGGTACTGCTGATAACAACGTGCCGGTAGGAGAGAGCATCCAACTCTATACTGCGCTGAAAGTCTTAGGCCGACCTACGGCTATGGTACTGGTAGATGGTCAGGATCATCATATCATCGACTACGAAAAGCGTATCAAATGGCAGAATACCATCTTTGCCTGGTTCGCCAAGTGGCTTCAGAATGATGACAGTTGGTGGAATGAAATGTATGGAAACGAAAAAATGTAAGTCTGAAAAGACTTACATTTTTTTTTGTTGCTTTATCTCAAATCTACGATTTCTGCTTTAGGGAAATCTTTGCTGTTGAAGACGAAAGTGCTGTTAGATACATTCTTTGCTCTGAAATTGCTCACCTTGATCGTGCTCCAGGAACTGCCCTGTCTCATTTTGATGACAGAAGGAACGTAGGTTTTCTTGTTGATGGTGATAATCAATTCCTGCACCGTACGCTTCTTGTTCTGAGCCGTCAGATGAACCTCATAGTTGCTGCCCGCATTTTTCAGGCTGGAATTATAACCGGTCTTATATATATTGATAAATGTATAAGGGTTCATTGACATCTGCTGCGCCTGCGTAGGATTGCTGACATTTACCTCGTTGGTATTTTTCATATAAGTCCACTGGGTCTTACCATTATACCATACGGTAGCCTGCGGAGTGTGGGCATTAAACTTGTTGCCCTTGATGGCGATGGTGCCGGAAGTGGAACCGTATTTGGTACTTGACAGGCTGAAATTGGCGCTGGCGCCACCTTTGTTGCCTATGATTTTGGCAGTCTTATCTAAAACCTGCTGGGCTGTCTGTGCGAATGTTCCAAGACTCATCAGAGTCATGAAAGCAAATAAAATCATTTTCTTCATCATTCTTTCTTTATAAATTAAAAAACTTTTCATGTTACTTAGATGCAAAGGTAACATGAAAAGTTTAATTAATATCTATTCTTTAAGAATTCTTAGTTTCTTTAAGCCTCGTTTAATCTTATCCTCTCAGTTGGAGAAGGAGCGTGTTCAACTGGTTTTCGTCCTGCAGAAGTACCTCTCTTGGCTTACTTCCCTGAGCAGCACCTACGATTCCGGCTGCTTCCAACTGGTCCATCAGTCGTCCGGCTCTGTTGTATCCGATACTGAATCGGCGCTGTATCATACTCGTACTTCCCTGTTGTGACAAGACGATGGCATGCGCTGCTTCCTCAAAGTAAGGATCGAGATTGCGCGTATCCACATTTCCGCCGCCCACAGCTTCTCCGTCATTGGCTGGCTCTGGAAGTTCAAGTGGCTCGATAGGACCAGGCTGGCTGGAGATGTACTCGTTGATGCGCTCAATTTCCGGAGTATCTACGAATGCACACTGCACACGTACCGGCTCGTTGCCATTCAGATAGAGCATATCGCCTCGACCTATCAGCTGGTTGGCACCCGTTCTGTCCAGAATGGTCTTGGAGTCTATGGCAGATGTCACTTTGAAGGCGATACGGCCAGGGAAGTTGGCCTTGATATTACCCGTGATGATGGTCGTAGTAGGGCGCTGGGTTGCGATAATCATGTGGATACCCACGGCACGAGCCAGCTGGGCGATACGGGCGATAGGAAGTTCCACCTCCTTGCCGGCAGTCATGATCAGGTCGCCAAACTCATCTATGATTACCACCACGTATGGCATATATTCATGACCGTCGGTCAGCTTGAGCCTGTGGTTGATGTACTTCTGGTTATACTCCTTGATGTTTCTGGCACCGGCTTTCTTCAGCAGGTCGTATCGGCTATCCATCAGCACACAGAGACTGTTGAGCGTTCTTACCACCTTGGTAACATCTGTGATGATAGGTTCTTCCTCGTCAGAAACCGCCGCCATGAAATGGTTGGCGATGCGGGAGTAAACGCTGAATTCCACCTTCTTCGGGTCGATGAGCACCAGTTTCAGCTCATTAGGATGCTTCTTATATAATAAAGAGGTGATAATCGCATTCAGACCTACAGATTTACCCTGTCCGGTAGCACCGGCTACGAGCAGGTGAGGAATCTTGGCCAGATCTACCATGAAAACCTCATTGGTGATCGTCTTACCCAGAGCGATAGGAAGTTCCATCTTGGTTTCCTGGAATTTCTTGGAGTTGAGGATACTTTCCATGCTCACGATATTGGCCTTGGCATTCGGCACCTCGATACCGATGGTTCCCTTGCCAGGAATAGGAGCGATGATACGGATACCCAAAGCTGCGAGACTCAGGGCGATATCATCTTCCAGATTCTTGATCTTGGAGATGCGCACACCTTCTGCTGGCTGAATCTCGTAGAGTGTAATCGTAGGACCTACCGTAGCTCGGATGGTCTTGATCTGCACACCGAAATTGCCCAAAACCTCGATGATTCGGTTTTTGTTGGCTATCTGTTCCTCTTCGTCAATATAAGCACCGTTGTCTTCATACTTCTTCAGCAGGTTGAGAGTAGGGTACTTATATCGGGTGAAAGGTTCCTTCGGGTTGATAGGCGTATTCAGCTCTACGGTGCTGCTTACGGTGTTGCTGGAAGCCTGTTCCTCGTTGGCAGCTACGGAGATATCCATGCCGATATGCTGGGAAGCGAGTTCGGCAGCTTTCTTTTCATCAGCTTCAGCCTGCGCTCTCTCGTTGCGCAATCTGCGCTGATTTTCCAGGAAAGATACGTTAGGGTCTTTGGCAGCTGCCGCTACAGAAGCGCTTTCGCCTGCTGCATCTTCGGCAATGCCTGCCTCATTTTCCGCAGCCATATTTCCTGCGTCTTGTGTAGCTGCTCCTTCTTCAGCTTTGTCTGGATTTACATCCAGATCTATCACCTTGGCAGGTTCCGGATCCTTAAACTCGGAATCCACAGGTTCTTCTTCCTCTTCCTGTTTGATACCATTTTCTGCATTCGCATAAGCCTGTGCAATGGCATCCGGCTCGTTGTCTTCACCATTCTTGCCGTGATTGGTGATTTCGAAGTGCACCTTGCTTGTAATATATCCGATAGGGTTGAGCGCCTTTCTGATTACGGTGATGGTTTCGGTAGTCAGGTAGGTGAGGAAAGCGATGGCAGTAAAGAGCAGAATCGCTGTAAGACCCGGTGCACCCACTACGTTTTCCAAGTTCTGTACGACAAAGATTCCATGCTTTCCTCCAGGATTGAAGATAAGTCCACCCGTAAGTGGCGTCAGGAATTTGGCGAATGTGATGGCACACCATTCCATGACGATCATGGTGCTGAAAAACCATTTCCACAGATTGATTTTGTAGGCATGCATGAGCTGCAATCCCCATATTATAAAAAAGGTGGGGAGCAGGAATGATGGAAATCCGAAATTCTGTGAAATCAGCCAGTAGGAGATGATAGCACCCAGCGAACCGCAATAATTCTGGAACTGGTGCTCACTGTTGGTCCATTCTCCTGCTCGCATTTCTTCCAGAATACTTTGGTCTGCCGCACCCGTATTCAAAAAAGAAACCATTGCGATGATGGTAACTACAGAAATGGTGACCAGAGCCAATCCTAAGAAGAAATCAGTAATAGTATTATTGAAAATATATTGTAAGCCAATTGCTTGACTGAAGCTTTTGGTTTTCTGTTCAGTTCTTTTTTTTGCCATTTTTGATGTTCTTGAATTATTTATCTTGCAAAAGTAGCTAAAATAATCGAAAAAATCGAGATTTTAATGCTAATTTTTCTAATTTTTGCGAGAAAGTTGATTTACATTTGGTCAATTCATTTATAAATTGTACTTTTGCATTCTGAAATCTTGGAAATAATAATGAAGACAATATTCAAAAAGTATGATAAGCATGCTATTGTAGCATTGCCCAGAGTAATCTTTGAGGGGGAAATTAAGGTGATTGATCACCCGGAGGATGTTGAGACGGCAGTTGATTTCTTGCTGGCTCAAGACATTCTTGGTGTAGATACGGAAACTCGTCCTTCTTTTAAAAGAGGTATAAGCTATGAGGTATGCTTGCTTCAGGTAAGTACAGAGAATGTCTGTTTCCTGTTCCGCTTGAATTGTGTAGGAATGCATCCTGCTATCATTAGACTCCTGGCAGATAAGAAGGTGCCTAAGATTGGTCTTTCCTGGCATGATGATCTTAATCAGCTTCATAAAAGGGCTGAATTTGAACCGGGCAACTTTATCGAGATTCAGGATATGGCTAAGGATTTGGGACTGATTGATATGAGTCTGCAGAAAATATACGCCAATCTTTTTCATCTGAAAATCAGTAAGGCACAGCGCTTGAGCAACTGGGAAGTTGCTGAGTTGAAGGATTCTCAAAAAATATATGCTGCTACTGATGCATGGGCGTGTATCCAACTCTATAAGGAGTTCAATAAACTCAAAATGACGCATGACTATGTGCTGATTGAGCCGAAAATAGAGGAATCTCAGGCAGAGCCTCAAGTCGAACTGATTTCTCAATCGAAAGCATCATCTTGAGACTATATATATAATAAGGTGTAATACAGATACAAAATAGACAACATACAAAGTAAGATAATATGTATAAGAATATATATTTGAAAAGGGGAAAGGAAGAGTCCCTGAAACGTTTTCATCCTTGGGTCTTTTCTGGTGCTATCGCGAAGATGGACGAAGGTGTCGTAGAAGGTGAGATTGTACGTGTCATCACTTCTACTGGGGATTTTATTGCTGTGGGACATTATCAGATAGGTTCCATCGCAGTTCGTGTTCTTTCTTTCCATGATGTTGCCATAGATGACGAGTTTTGGTGCTCTCGTCTTGACTCTGCCCTCAGGATGCGTATCGCTGTGGGCATCGCCGACAACGCAGCCAATAATACCTATCGACTGGTGCATGGTGAGGGTGATAATCTGCCTGGACTGGTTATCGACTGCTACGGAGAGACTGCCGTGATGCAGGCGCATAGCGTGGGTATGCACGTCAACAGAATGGAAGTAGCTCAGGCTCTTGCAAAAGTGATGGGCGACAGACTCAAGAATATTTATTATAAGAGTGAAACAACTTTGCCATTCAAGGCTGATCTCCGTCAGGAAAACGGATTTATTCTGGGTGGTGATGCTGACAATGTGGCTGTTGAGAATGGGTTGAAATTCCATATCGATTGGCTGAGAGGCCAGAAGACCGGTTTCTTTGTGGATCAGCGCGAAAACCGTTCGCTTCTGGAACATTATGCCAAAGGCAAGAGCGTACTGAATATGTTCTGCTATACCGGAGGCTTTTCCGTATATGCCATGAGAGGCGATGCCAAACTCGTGCATTCTGTAGATAGCAGCGCCAAAGCGATAGAGCTGACCAATGAGAATGTAAATCTCAACTTCCCTGATGACAGCCGTCATGAGGCTTTCTGCGAAGATGCATTCAAGTATCTTGACGATCACGACCAGCAGTATGATCTCATCGTACTCGACCCGCCAGCTTTTGCCAAGCACAGAGCCGCTCTGCGCAATGCCTTGAAGGGTTATACTCGCCTGAATGTGAAGGGACTTCAGCGCATCAAGCACGGAGGCATCCTCTTTACCTTCAGTTGTTCGCAGGTTGTTACGAAAGACAACTTCCGCAATGCAGTTTTCACGGCAGCAGCACAGGCAGGACGAAAGGTGAGAATCCTGCATCAGCTTCATCAGCCAGCCGACCATCCTATCAATATCTATCATCCGGAAGGTGAGTATCTCAAGGGATTGGTCTTGTATGTAGAATAAGGAATGAAACTATTATGAAGAAAACGACTGTAGTTGTGCTTTTGCTGGTAGCATGGCTTTCGGCACTTGTCGGATGCGGCGACTCCAAGGAGAAAGTCCGTCGCCTGTCTATGCAGGAAAAGGCGCGTCAAGATAGTATTGACAAAGCTTCTTTCAAGGTGGGTGTCATGCCTACCTTGGATTGTTTGCCTGTCTTTGTGGCACATGATGAAAAACTTTTCGACTCCCTGGGAGTTACTGTGCATCTGAAGTGCTACTCTGCGCAGATGGACTGCGATACTGCTCTTGAACGAGGTCGGGTAGAAGGTGCCATCTCAGATCTGATACGCGCTAAGCATATTATCAAGAGAGGAACTCCTTTGGAATTTCCTATTTCTACCAATACTTATTGGCAATTGATTACCAATAGGAGAGCACGTATCTCAGAACTGAAGCAGCTTTCTGACAAGATGATTGCCATGACAAGATATTCTGCTACTGATTATTTGGCTGATTTGGCGATAGATAGTGCCAAACCTAAATATGATGTATATCGGGTGCAGATTAATGATGTGAGAATACGTCTGAAAATGCTGCTCAATAATGAAATGGATGCGGTTCTTTTGACTGAACCTCAGGCCACCAAAGCCCGAAAAGAGCGGCATTCTGTTCTCATGGACAGCAGAGATAAGGGCTTGAGATTGGGTGTCTTTGCTTTTAGAGAAAAGGCACTTAAATCTACTGAACGAAAAAAGCAACTTGATTTGTTCATCAAAGGATATAATCAGGCTGTTGACAGTATAAATAAAAATGGTTTTGTACACTATTCGGATTTATTCCGTAAATATTGTGATGCAGATCTTGCTGTAGTGAAGGCTTTGCCGAAACTGAAGTTTGATCATGCTGGTAAACCGAAAACTGTTGATTTTTTACGACCTTACAAAAAGTAACAAACTATGAATGGATTAAATTCAAAAAGCCCAATTTTGCAGATAACTGTAGAATGTGGGGATGGTTATTATCGTAAGTGTCTAACGCATTCTAACGAGTATTTAATCCAAAATCCTATCTGTCCGGGTTTGAAAGACGAAGTGCAGGATGTGTTGGACACTTTTGATAAAATGGTTTACTGCTATGCTAAGGGAATCAAAGATCCAAAAATGGCAGAAATATATGCGGGCATTGAATCTTTCTGTCGTAATTTGGTACATCATCTTCAGATGTATGAAGCCATTCAGAATGATTCTTTATTTAAGGCTGCTTATGATAGCAGTAAGGCTTTAGATTTAAGACAAATTGGAGAAAGAGCGGAGAAGGGAGATGTCGATAAAGATTTCCTTGATAGCGTCTTTTCTTATGTTCTAACTGTTCGTCTGTGGGATGACCGAAAACTATCTTATTTTGCAGATCTTGTTTCCAATCCTGCAACTGATTATCGTGTAGCTGCTATGATGATATCTGCAGCCATGTTGTCATCAATCAAAGTCTTCAATTATAAAATGATGACAACTTTCTACGATCTTTGGAAAAAGTCTCAGGATGTGAAGATAAAAGAACGTATTCTTGTGGCTTGGGCAGTCATGTTGATTTCCGCAGATATCAAGAATTACTCTTATGTAAAACAGTTTGTTAATAAAATCAAGGAAGATGAACCTACAATCGCACATCTTTATGCTATCCAGAAACAGATTCTTTTCTGTATGGATGCTGCAGAAGATGCTCAACAATTCAGCGCAGATATCATGAATGCGTTCCCTGATGAAAAATGGAACCGGCCTCTGGAGAACGATGAGAAACCTTCTCTTGACGAGATTCTCACTCCAGAAAAGAAAGAGGAAATGGTGATGTCTATTGATGAAAATATCAATAAAATGGTGAATATGCAGAAGCAGGGAGCTGATGTCTTCTTCGATGGTTTCTCTCAGATGAAGAGTTTTGATTTCTTCAATACGGCATCCAATTGGTTTGTTCCATATTATGAGTCTAATCCTGCCCTGTATCCCTTGTTGGAAATCCTGGAGGGTGATGATACTTTCTTGAGAACTCTGAAACTTTCACATTCTTTCTGTGATGGGGATAAATACAGTTTCAGTTTTTGTATGGCTGCATCTTTGAAAGGTACTTTGTCTGCACTCTTACCTATTGTAAAAGAAGGATTCGGACCTATGTTTAGTGAAACCGATGTTCATAATCCTAAAGAATTGGCTTTCCTGATAAGAAGAGAATGCTTGCAGGATTTGTATCGTTTCCTGACTTTGTCTTCTTTCAAAAATTCGTTTCCGAAGGTATTCTCATCAGAACAAGATTCAATTGCATATTTCTTTGCCAAGCCTTTATTTAAGGCTGATGAAAAGTTTGATAGAGTTAGGCTCTATATCTGCGATTTCCTTTTTAAGCGCAATCAGTCTGTGCGCTTAAGTTTCTTCCTCTCTGATACTCCAAGATGTAAGGAAGAAAAGTTAATGAAGGGATTATTCCTGTTGTCTATGGCAGAATATGAGTTAGCTATTGATGTGCTTTCTCCGTATCAGGACAAAGAAGAAAATGTTGAAGTTATCAAACCTGCTCTGGTCAAGTGTTATATTGGTCTGCATCAATATGATAAAGCTTTGGAACTGTGTGAGCAGTTGATCAGTTTGAAGTCAACGACGAAGAGATTGCTACAGAAGGTTTACTGTCTCTTCCAGTTGTATCGTACGGATGAAGCCATGGCTATTCTATATGAAATGGATTACAAAAATCCTAATAATCTGCAGATTCTCCGTCCTTTGGCTTGGGGAAATATCTTAAGATTTGAATATGAGAAGGCGAAGGATATATATGAACGTTTAGCATCTGATGATTTTTCTTCCATCCCTGAAGATTCTTATAATTTGGCTATATGTTTATGGTTGCAGGGTGATGTTAGAACTAGTATTTCACTCTTCAATAGGTATTTGGAACTTGCCGATATTGATGTCGCAACCCTGATCCAACAACTTTATGATGATTTTAAGATGTTGAAGAATAATGGCGTTCTGGAATTTGAAGTGAATATCTTGAAGGATGCTATTTCACAATATGTAGAAAGAAAACAAAAAAGGTAATTCGTTTTGTCTGTTAGAAGAATGGCAATTCGTCTTTATCTTAATATATAATATGAATGAGTAATTATGCCAGATAATCGAAAAAAAAATAATGGAAAAAAGGGAACTTCCCCAATTGATCCTAATTTCGCACATGTGCAGCCTCAGGCCGTTGAAATCGAAAGGGTAGTGCTCGGTGCTTTGATGGTTGACTCTGATGCCTTTTCTGTGGTATCGGAGCTGCTGAAGCCTGAAACCTTCTACGAGCCTCGCCATCAGAAGATATACGAGGCTATCCGTAATATGAACATGGACGAACGTCCTGTGGATATTATGACGCTCAATGATGAACTCTCCAAGATGGGCGAGATTGACAAAGTGGGTGGTGTGGACTATCTGATGGAGATTTCTTCACAGGTGGCTTCTGCTGCTCATGTGGAATCTCATGCCCGTATCCTGGCGGAGAAATATATGCAGCGACAGCTGATTCACTTTGCTGGTGACATAGAAACGAAAGCCTATGACAGCAGCGTGGATGTGGATGAACTGATGCAGCAGGCGGAAGGATCCTTGTTCCAGATTTCGCAGAACAATATGAAACAAGACTTTACGCAGGTGGCTCCTGTAGTAAAGAATGCTGTGGAAATTCTGCAACGAGCTGCCAGCAATAAGGGTGGTCTTACCGGTATTCCTACTGGTTATGCCGGTATGGATGAGATTACTTCAGGATGGCAGGCTTCCGATCTGGTGATTATCGCGGGACGTCCTGCCATGGGTAAAACTTCCTTTGCGCTGAGTATTGCCAAGAATGTGGCTGTAGATTATGGGGTTCCTATCGGCTTCTTCTCTCTTGAAATGAATAACGTCCAGTTGGTCAACCGTCTTATTAGTAATGTATGCGAGGTCTCTGGACGTAAGATTCTGAATGGTCAGCTGGATCCTTCTGACTGGGAACGACTGGACAAGAGAATAGGCAGACTGACCGATGCTCCTATCTATGTGGATGATACACCGGGTCTCTCTGTGTTTGAATTGAGAACTAAGGCTCGCCGACTGGTACGCGAAAAAGGGGTCAAGATTATCATGATCGACTACTTGCAGCTGATGAATGCCAACGGTATGAAATTCGGCAGCCGACAGGAGGAAGTCTCTACCATTTCCCGATCTCTCAAGGGTCTTGCCAAGGAGCTGGATATTCCTGTCTTGGCTTTGTCTCAGTTGAGCCGTAACGTAGAAAACCGTGAGGGACTTGAGGGAAAACGCCCACAGCTGAGTGACCTCCGTGAGTCTGGAGCCATCGAGCAGGATGCCGATATGGTACTCTTCGTACACCGTCCGGAGTATTATCACATCTATCAGGATGAAAAGGGAAACGACCTCCATGGTATGGCACAGATCATTATCGCCAAGCACCGCAAAGGTTCTACGGGAGATGTGTTGCTCAACTTCCGTGGAGAGTTTACCCGTTTCCAGGATCCTACCGAGGCGGCAGCTCCATCACCTACAGCTGATGGTGGTGGTGAAATTGTAGGTTCACGTATGAATGGAGGTGGCGCGTTACCTCCTCCTCCTCCAGGCGACTTGCCTTTCTAAATTTGCACAAATATTACGATTTTGGGTATAAATTTACGCTCCGAATACTAAATTGTTATCTTTTAGATTAAAAAAGTGATAAATTGTTTGTTCATATCGAATAAATATATTACCTTTGCAATCGTAAATTAAAAAATAAGGATTATGGCAATTGAAACATTGAACATTAGCAGCATTATTATTCGACTTCGACTGCAGTTTGTAGGCGGAAGTGATGAGGTATGCGTATAGTTCATGGATTATGATATAATAAGCCTTTCCACTTCCGTATAGAAGTGTGAAAGGCTTTTTTGTTAAAAACTTCGGTTGTCTTCTTAGGTATAGAATAATAAAAATAAGATATTGATATGAGTGACAGATTATTTATTTTCGACACAACCCTGCGAGATGGTGAGCAGGTGCCTGGATGTCAGTTGAACACAGTGGAAAAAATTCAAGTGGCAAAGCAGTTGGAACAACTAGGTGTTGACGTTATCGAAGCTGGTTTCCCTATTTCAAGTCCAGGTGATTTCAATTCTGTTGTGGAGATTTCTAAAGCCGTGACTTGGCCTACGATTTGTGCCCTTACTCGTGCGGTGGAGAAAGATATTGACTGTGCTGCCGAGGCTTTGAAGTATGCTAAGCATAAGCGTATTCATACGGGTATCGGTACAAGCGATAGCCATATCAAATATAAGTTCAATTCTAATCGTGAAGAAATCATCGAGCGTGCTGTTGCTGCTGTAAAGTATGCTAAAAAATACGTCGAGGATGTGGAATTCTATGCGGAGGATGCTGGACGTACGGATAATGAGTATCTGGCTCGCGTGGTTGAAGCGGTCGTAAAGGCTGGTGCTACGGTTGTGAATATTCCTGATACTACTGGCTATTGCCTTCCTGAGGAATATGGTGCTAAAATCAAGTATCTGATGGAGCATGTGGATGGTATTGAAAATGCCCGTATTTCTACTCACTGTCATAATGACCTCGGTATGGCAACTGCCAATACGCTCCAAGGTGTGTTGAATGGTGCCCGTCAGGTGGAGGTTACGATGAATGGTATCGGTGAACGTGCTGGTAATACTTCTCTTGAGGAGATTGCCATGATTCTGAAGTGCCACAAGCATCTCAATATTGATACCAATATTAATACGACTAAGATTGTTCCGATGTCTCGTATGGTGAGCAGTCTGATGAATATGCCTGTTCAGCCTAACAAGGCTATCGTGGGCCGTAATGCTTTTGCTCACTCTTCTGGTATCCATCAGGATGGTGTGTTGAAGAATGTTCAGACTTACGAGATTATTGATCCTAAGGATGTGGGATTGGATGATAATGCTATCGTATTGACAGCTCGCTCTGGTCGTGCGGCATTGAAGTATCGTCTCCATGTAAATGGTGTCAATGTGGACGATGAAGAGAAACTCGATAAGATTTACAAGAAGTTCCTCCAGTTGGCTGATAAGAAGAAGGAGGTGACAGACGAGGATGTATTGATGCTCGCTGGTGCTGATTCTGCTGACAAGCATGGTGTTCAGCTCGACTGGTTGCAGGTTACTACTGGTAAGGGTGTCAAGAGTGTGGCAAGCATCGGTCTCAATATCGCTGGTCAGAAGTTTGAGGCTGCATCTTCTGGTAATGGTCCTGTGGATGCTGCTATCCGTGCCCTCAAGAAGGTGATAACCAAGGAAATGAACCTTAAAGAGTTCACTATTCAGGCTATTGATAAGGGCTCTGACGATGTAGGTAAGGTTCATATGCAGGTAGAATACGGTGGTCATGTTT
>USJD01000066.1 GCA_900554835.1 uncultured Prevotella sp.
GATTTGTCTATCTTCACGATGATGTCGGTAAGCGTCTGGTCCTCGATGCTGAGGGAAGAAGAAAGAGCGATGCGCCCTTTGAATGCCTGAAGGAAATAACCGACAATATCCTCGGCAGGCGCATCGCTGAATTTCTTATTGAGCTCTGGTACGAGAGACTCTATATTGCTTTGAACTTTCATCATTGAATATTGAACTTTATGATTACCCTATATTACTTTGAACATTGAACTTTATGATTAGCATAAACAATTGAATTCTTCACTCTTCGTTCTTCACTTTTCACTTAATCAATCCCGCTCCCACAGTCTCGTTCGTATCTGGATCGATGAAGATGAGGCTTCCCGTCACCTTATTCTCCTGATATGGGTCGAATACCAATGGGTTGGCGGTGTGAATGGTAATCTCTGCAATGTCATTCATCTTCAATTCACTTACTCCCTCTTCCTTTTCCAAAGTATTGATGTTGCGGCGATAGTTGATGCTGCGAATCAAGCCCTGGGTCTCGAAGGTAGCCTGACGAATCACGTATTTGTTCCTTACGGCAGCAGGGCGCTCGTTGAACCAGCAAACATCCAGCGTGATGTCCTGTTCGATACTTGGCTGCTTTTCGTCAGCCTTCACAATCGTATCGCCACGAGAAATATCGATGTCATCATTCAGAGTCAGCGTCACGCTCATTGGTGAATAAGCCTTCTCTAAATGCTCTTCCACAAAGTCGATGCTCTTGATAGTACTTTCTGTCCCTGAAGGAAGAACTCTGATTTTGTCACCCGGACGGATGATGCCGCCGCTTACTCTACCCGCATAACCACGATAATCAGGGAACTGACTGCTGATAGGACGGATCACATATTGCACTGGGAAGCGGAAGAAATCGCTTACCGTCTTATGACCCACTGGAACGGTCTCCAGATAGTTCAGGAGTGTAGGACCATCATACCAAGACGTCTTCTCACTCTTGTTGACTACATTATCTCCATCCTTGGCGCTGATAGGGATAAAAACCACGTTCTTGATATTGAGTGTCTCTGACATCTTCTTGTAGTCAGCGATAATCTTATTATATACATCTTCACTGAAATCAACCAGGTCCATCTTGTTGATAGCCACCAGAATATGGGGTATGCCGAGCAGCGAAGAAATATAGCTGTGACGTACAGTCTGCTCCAGTACACCATGTCGTGCATCGATGAGAATGATGCTCAGGTCGGCAGTACTTGCACCCGTCACCATGTTGCGGGTATACTGAATATGTCCCGGAGTATCAGCGATGATAAACTTGCGTTTCGGTGTAGCGAAATAGCGGTAAGCCACATCGATGGTGATGCCCTGTTCACGCTCAGCACGGAGACCATCCGTGAGCAAAGCTAAGTTCACCTCTTCATTACCACGGCTTTTACTTGCCGCTTCCACCGCCTCCAACTGGTCTTCGAAAATCGACTTGCTATCATAAAGCAATCTTCCTATCAAAGTACTCTTTCCATCGTCCACGCTGCCCGCAGTAGAGAAGCGGAGCAGCTCCATATCTAAATAACCTCTGTCCATGCTTTCTTTTAATGTTAAGTGCTTAATGTTTAATGTTAAGTGTTAAATGTTAAGTGTTAAGTTGTTTGCTGAATTGACTGCTATGCTAATTCAACATTCAACATTCAACATTCAACATTAAAATTTAGAAGTATCCCGCCTTCTTGCGGTCTTCCATTGCCGTTTCACTTCGCTTGTCATCGGCTCTTCCTCCGCGTTCTGTCACACGTGTGGAAGCAATCTCGTCGATGATATCCGCTACGGTTGTTGCTTTTGATTCCGTGAGTCCGGTGCAGGTAATGTCACCGATGGTGCGGCAGCGAACCAGCTTCTTTATCACTTCCTCTGTAGGCTTGCGCTTGATGCAAGGCAGGGCTGCGAGCCATTGTCCGTCGCGGTTGAATACCTCTCTTTCATGAGTGAAGTAGAGCGAAGGCATCGGGATGTTTTCCAGGAAGATATACTGCCATACATCCATCTCGGTCCAGTTGGAGATAGGGAACACACGGAAGTGTTCGCCCATGTTCTTTCTGCCGTTGAAGATGTTCCAGAGCTCAGGGCGCTGGTTCTTCGGGTTCCATTGTCCGAACTCGTCACGATGACTGAAGAAGCGTTCCTTGGCACGAGCCTTCTCCTCATCTCTTCGTGCGCCTCCGATGGCTGCATCGAATTTATATTCTTCCAGGGTATCGAGCAGGGTAGTGGTCTGCAGCTTGTTTCGGGAAGCATAATAACCCGTTTCCTCCTTCACTCTTCTCTTGTCGATGCTTTCCTGCACGCTGCCCACGATGAGTTCGGCTCCGAGTTTCTTCGCCAGTTCATCACGATACTGGATGGTTTCCTCGAAGTTATGTCCTGTGTCGATGTGCAACAGCGGGAATGGAATCTTTGCCGGATAGAATGCCTTGTAGGCAAGATATGTAATCACGATAGAATCCTTGCCACCCGAAAAGAGGATGACTGGACGCTCGAACTGGGCAGCTACTTCGCGGAGCACGTAGATGGATTCTGCCTCCAGTTCCTTGAGATGTTTGATAGTCTTATTGTCCATAATCTATGTCTTTTTTTTATTATTATTTTCTGGGTGCAAAGGTACTGCGATTTCCCCACTTGGGCAATACCACATGGGGTGTAAAAAGACTACCATACAGGGAGTAAAGAACATACCATACATTTGGTATAAGGCTGCCAAACGTATGGTATGTATGATGGATAACGTATGTGTATCCTATATTTAATAAGGTGTAATTGATATTGACCAATTAAAAAAAGTATCTCCATTTTATTGCTAAATAATTATAAAGAAGTTGTTAATCTCAGATAAAAATAGTATTTTTGTGTCAAAAATAACATAATTATGGCAAACAAGTTACTGAATAGGCTAAAAATGAGTTTGTAAAAATGATGCGAACTAATAAATGGTTAGCTGAACAACTTGTAAAAAATCAGACGACTGTATCTAAATGGTGTACCAATACATGTCAACCAGACATTGGTGCTCTCATGAAAATTGCCAAACTGTTGGAGGTTCCATTGACAGAACTATTATGTATAGATGCTGTAGATGAGGACTAATGATTAATAACAATAAACGAATTGAATAATGCTCCCATTACAACAAGCATATGAGGCTAAAGATGCCATTATTGAATATTTGAAAGCAACATTCAACTTCAAAGACAAGGAGGTGAATGATGCATTTTATGCGTTTATACAAAATGACAAGTATGGTATTGCGCATGAACCATATATTTCTTTGAAAACACCATTTACTTCTGCTGATAGCGATGGCTCTGATGTAATGGACATTGTTCCTGGCTATACGCTTTACAAGCATCAGTATCAGTCTTTTCAGAGATTGACATCTAAAGATAATCATTCTCCACAGCCAACTCTTCTGACTACAGGAACAGGTTCTGGTAAAACTGAATGTTTCTTGTTTCCATTACTTGATTATTGCTACCAATGGCGACAGAATCATGAACATGCGGAAGGTGTTAAAGCAATTATACTTTATCCTATGAATGCGCTGGCAAGTGACCAGGCTAAGCGTCTTGCTGAGGCTATCTATCAAGATGAGCGTCTTCGAGGAAAGGTAACGGCTGGTCTTTTCATTGGAGAAGGTAAGAATCGTGAAAAGAAATATCCTGTAGCCATGGGGGAGCATAATATCATTGAAGATCGTGACCAGATATTAGAAACACCGCCAGATATTATATTGACAAACTTCAAAATGCTTGATTATGCTTTGATGAAGCATAATTACGCAAAATTGTGGTACTATAATTTTAAGGACAAGGAAATACTTAAATTTCTTGTCTTGGACGAGTTGCATACTTATGATGGAGCGCAAGGGACAGATGTTGCTAACTTGATACGTCGCTTGAAATTAAAGTTGGATTTACAGGCTGGGCAATTGTGCCCAGTTGGAACTTCTGCTACCATAGGAAGTGGCAAGGATTCTAAAGTTTTATTGCGCAAGTATGCGTCTGATGTGTTTGGGGAAAGTTTTGAAGCTGACTCTGTTATCGTTGAAGATAGAATAGAGGTCAGGAAAATAGGCAATGAAGTAAATAATGATTTTATACCTGCGTTAGGGGATTTATTGCAAACCCGATTTGGACTTGATGACACTTATGACGAATATATTATCCGTCAGCAGAATTTATGGCATTTACAGAATGCAAGTCTTGCTGAAGGATTGTCTGAACTGCGAATAGTCAGAGACATAACTGATATAACTTATAATTCCTATATCAGCGTACCCAATCTTATAGCTAAACTTGCTGATAAAAACGAAAAATTTAGAGCCTTGCCGGAGTCTGCATACAAGGGGATGGAGTCACCACGTTTGGCAGTCCTGTCATCTTTGTTAGCTCTGATAGCTGCAGCGAAGAAAGGTGTAAAACCTCAATTCCCTTTTCTGTACTTGCAAGTTCAACTTTGGTTACGAGAGCTTTCTGGCTTTCTTCGTATTATGTCGAATGAAGTTAAGTTTACTTGGCGAAAAGATGTGAACAAAGAGGATATGCAACAGCTTGCTTTACCTGCTTATTTCTGCCGGGAATGTGGAGATTCAGGTTGGATAGCGTATAAGACTAAGAAGTCGAATAGCTTAGACAAAGACCCTGGTAAAACTGCTATACAGTTTATCAACAACAATGAAAATTGTTGGTTGCTGAATCTGTGTAAAGACGACAATAAGCCAATAGAAGAATATCAAGGAATAACTGAGTCTTGGTGGATAGACCCAGCCGATTTGCATGTATATGACCAGCAGAATGAAGAAAAGGAGAACCGCATACATGTATATGCTATGCGTAAGATTGATGCAGGGAAACATGGTAAGAATCCTCGCTTTGTCCAGTCTTGTCCTTCTTGTTGTTCAGACAATTCTTTAGCTATTATTGGTACGAAAGTAGCAACGATGGCTTCTGTGGCTATTAGTCAAATCATGTCGTCAGATCTTGATGGTGAAGTGGAAGCCAATCGAAAAATACTTGCTTTTACTAACAGCGTGCAAGACGCAGCTCATCAGGCAGGATTTTTTGAAGCGCGAAATTATCGTTTCTCTTTCCGTAATGCTTTACAGAATTGTATTCGGAATTTGAGCGAGAAGGGAAAACTCCCAATAAGTCTTGAAAATCTCGAAAAGCAGTTTGTACTGTATTGGAAGGAAAAATTACATTTCGAAGAGAATCAAGAGGGATATGTTTATCGCTTTTTCCCTCCAGATAGATTAGGTGACATAGACTTAGATACAGATTTCAGAGTCAATGACCATAAATTTAAGAAAGGTTTTATAGAACAGCTTGACCTTCGTCTTGGATGGGAAATTGCTTCAGAATTTGGATTCAATGCTCGCATTGGTCGTACTTTGGAAAAATCAGGTGCTTCAGCAACTTATTTTGATGAAGACCATTTGAGGAATGTCTATAAGCAGATGAAACCATGGCTTGATGAAAATAGATTGGAGCGTATTACACGTCAACATTTTGTGCAGTTCGCCAATGGCGTATTGCACCGCATTCGCATGCGTGGAGCCGTGGACCATCCATTTCTCTCTCGTTTTCGTGAAGTGAAGTCCACTACTTACGAGATGAATAATAATAAGCCTTCGAAATATTATCTTCATAGATACTTTGGTTCACGTGCACGTTATCCGAAATTGGTCGCAACTACACATCTTGACAATCGTAGTATTCTTGATACCACTTATGTGAATCCAAGGGTACTCAATTGGTATAAGTACTATTTTCAGAAGTGTTTTACTGCCGACTTATCAGATAATGGCTTTATGATGGCAGAAATCCCGGATGGTCTTTACAATGACTTTTACCAAAAACTGTTTGAAGTTTTTTGCGAAGAAGGAATTTGTAATAAGAGCGTTCGTGAATCAGAGCAAAATTACTGTATATCACCATCTGCTCTCTTGATCTCTGATAAAGTAAAGCATATTCACTGTTACCATTGTACTTCTGTGATGTGTGTTGCCAACGAAGATGAAGTTTCTGAGAATACTCCATGTCTCGAATATAAGTGTCAAGGTAAATATACAGAGGTAAAACGAGATGAGATTCATAAGTATTATTATAATGTTTATAATCGTCAGCTCTCACCACGTATTTACTCACATGAGCATACGGGCATTCTCGATCGTCAGAAACGTGAGAGTATAGAATACCAATTTAAGAGTAATGAAGGAAAGAATAGTGTCAATACATTGGTGGCGACATCTACATTGGAAATGGGTATTGATATCGGTGACTTGAATGTGGCACTAAACACTTCTGTCCCTCCAATGCCATCCAACTTTATACAAAGAGTGGGACGTGCTGGTCGTAAAAGTGGAGCTGCACTTATTATTGATTTTGCTCGCAATGAATATCATGACTTGTTTTACTATGCAGAGCCAAAGGAGATGATGCAGGGAAAAATCAATACACCAGGTTGTTACCTTTCTGCAGTGGATATATTGCGTAGGCATTTCTTTGCTTATTGCCTTGATACATGGACTGGGTTGGATAATCAGAACAATCAGATTCCGCCAAAGGTATATAATTTGCCATTGAGCACATTCAAGACAAATAGCGCTTCTTTTTTCAATCGTATCATTGCTTTCATTGAGACAAATGGCTCGAATCTCGAAACCAACTTCCGCTCTCAATATACAGAAGAGCAGGAGGACGCATTAGCCAACTTGTCTAAGATCTTGGGTACTGGTGAGTTTGTAACTGGGATACGTAAAGAATTTGATAAACTGTATGATAAGTATATGTCTATGTCGAATCGTATCAATGATTTACGTAAACGAATCAATGATAGTAATTTGGCAAAGACTGATGAGGAAAGGAAAGAATTGGAAATTCAGGTGGCTGTACTAAGCAAGACTCGTCGAACTTTAATGAATCAACAGTTGCTTGAGTTTATGACGAATATGGGATTGTTGCCGAATTATGCATTCCCTGAGTCTGGTGTAACTTTGGATGCAACCATCATCCATCACCCACCATTGGATGACAAATCTGCTAAGTACAAGATAGAGGAGTTGAGCGTTCAACGTTCTGCATCATCAGCTTTGCGAGAGTTGGCGCCAGGCAATCATTTCTATGCACAGAAATATCGTATGAATGTCTCTGGACTTTCCACGCTTAACTGGAATACGGGAGATAAAGAAGCTCTTATGAAAATGAGATTCTGCTCAAAATGCGACTATATAGAGTTGGATAAACAAGAGCATAGCCATGAGTGTCCTGTTTGTGGTGACCAAGCATTTGGTACGCCAAACAATGTTCACTATTTTGTGCGTATGGACGAGGTACGTTCGAGCGACAGGAAGGAAGAGGCAGTGCTTGACGATAAAAGCGATGATAGGGATAGCAATAGTTATGTTACGTCCAAACATTTCATTCTTGATGGCAGTGTCAAGGCAAGTGGATTGCGTACGATACCTTTTGGAATAGAATATTGCAAGAGTGTAGATGTCATAGACATCAATCTTGGAGATTCAGAACAGAAAGATGTTCGAGACTTAGATATCAATGAGCATGAGCATATTCCTACCAAAGGTTTTGTGACCTGTAAGTATTGTGGCAAATCAACAAGTAAGTCCAATGAATTGAATGTGGTAGATTCTAAGGATTTACACTATCCTTTCTGCAAGAACAAGGATAAGCGATACATGGATAAGCCTGATGAGTATTTCGAGGAAGTGTATCTCTATCATAAGTTTCATACGGAAGCCATCAAGGTCTTGTTGCCAGTGCAAGAAGTGGATACTGAGGAAACTACAGATATGTTTGCTGCTGGTATCGGTTTGGGATTGCGTGACTATTTCGCAGGAAATCCTGACCATATACAAATAGAGAAATACAAAAGCTATAACGAGGAAACTCACAAGTTTGACCGTTATGTCATTCTCTATGATACAATTCCTGGCGGAACAGGTTACTTGGCACAAATAAGTAAGCCAGAAGAGTTTGAAAAGATATTGCAGAATGCTTGGGAACGCATCCATACATGTGATTGTCAGAATCATGGCAAGGATGGCTGTTACCATTGCATTTATACATACAGTAATAATCGCATTCAAGACAAATTGAGTCGAAAACGTGCAGATGAGTTATTCCGTAAGATATTGGATTATTGCCGTAATGAAAACAATGGTTCAAGTAATTGGGAAGATGTAAAGGCTCTTGGTAACCTTTCTTCTGATGGCGGATTGGAGGAAAGTGAATTGGAGAAGCGGTTTGTCTATGCCCTTCAGCGTTTTGTGCAAGAAGACAATCAGCTGGGGGGTACGCATGCTTGGAAATTTCAACAAAATGAGACTTCGTATCATCAGCAATATAATCTGGAATATGATGATGGAGCTCATCGGCTGTCTTATGAGATTATTCCGCAATATATTCTTGATAAATCCAAGGGGGTTGAATTTCATACGGAGCCAGACTTCTTGATACGCCCTGTCTTGATGCAAGAGAACGATGGGCGTGGTTGGAAAGAACTGCCTTTCGAATATTTGAGAAGTTTTGCTATCTATATGGACGGTTATCACTTTCATGCTTCGGGAAAGCATAATGTCTTTGCGAAAGATTTTATGAAACGTCAAAGTATAGAAAAATCTAAGCAATACATGTCTGTTACGTTGACTTGGGCAGACATGAATAAATTCGAAGATGCAGACCATCCTGAAGATTCTGTAATAGACAGGCATAATGGTGCCCTTCTGAACAAGTTGGGAAAAAACGAATGGCGTGACAGACGTAATTCGATGGAGCGTCTGTTGTACGTTCTTGGTCATTTGTGGGAGACAAAAAAAATAAAAGATACGTTGCTGATGTATATGGTGGGTCTTCAACCATCTATGTCTGCATCTATCAAACTGTTTCCAAAACAACCTTGGGCGGCTTTGGAAGTCAATGTGGATATGGCCAATCATACCATAGTTCCTGTATTTGAGGTACCTATGGACATCCATCCTGACGAAGGATTGCCAGAAGAGCAATGGCAGGATTTTTGGCGTGTCTATAACCTGGTGTCTCTTTATCAAGGTATTGAGACAGATGCACAAAACCCAATGGAGTCGGCAGAATCAAAATGGGAAGAAATAGCTGATGAATTCGATGACGAACTCCATGAGATTGTTATCAATCTTCTGAAGGAGGGTATAGAGTTTGACCATCATGCAGGAGTTGCCATCAAAAATAGAAAAGGTAAAAAAGTGTGTGAAGTAGAGCTTGTTTCCGAAAAGTATAGATTTGTATTCTTCCCAGATGACGAGGAAGCTGTCATTGCCGAAGGTTACAAAATATTCGAACCGGATACATTTGATATTAACGACATTAAATAAAAGCAATATATATGAGACTGTTTCTTGAAGAGTCTTGTTGGGATGCCATCATGAGCCTGCCACGAGACGTACAAAATAAATTCAAAGAGTTTCGACGTAAGTTTAAGGAGAACCCAAAGTCGGCAGCTATTAACTTGGAGTCCATATCAGACTTCAAGGATGATAGTATGCGCACAGCTCGTCTCGGTTTAGATTATAGAATGATTATCGGTGTTGTTGGTGGAGAGGATTATTGTTTGCTTCATATCGATCATCATGATGAAGCCATGGCTTGGGCTCGTAATAAAAAGTTTATCTGGAACGACAAAGTATCTTCTTTTCAGGTGATTTCTGTTGAGCATTCCGAAGAACAGGAAAAGCAAGAGCATGTTAGCCAGTCTGACACGTATGCTTTTAGCAAATATTCGGATGAGCAGCTTTTACGTATCGGTGTACCAGCGGAAAACTTGTCTTTGGTCCGCAAGTTCAAGGACTTGGATGATTTGGATAAATATGAAGACGAACTTCCACAGGATGCGTGGGAGAATTTGTATTATCTTTTGGATTCAGAAGATATAGATCGTATTATATATGATGTGGAAGAAGGTAAGCGTAAGGAAGCGGAGCATGAGCAGCAGTTGCAAAGTGAAAATAACCGACGCCGTTTCATCGACATTACAGACGATGAAGAACTTGACAAAATTCTTAAAGAGGACTTGAAGCAATGGATGATTTTCCTACATCCGTCACAGCGTCGAATCGTGGAAGGTAACTACAAAGGCTCCTTGAAAGTTAGCGGAGGTGGCGGTACAGGAAAAACTGTTTCAGCCATACATCGACTTAAGCGCCTTTGTACAACAGCATACGAAGGAAATGGAAAAGTCTTATATACCGCTTATAATCGTGCCTTGATTGAGAATCTTGGTTCTCTTATCAAACAAATGGATGTGCCAAGACAACGTTATGAGTTGGAAACGGTAGATACTCTGGTACGAACAATAGCCAAAGCGAATAGCTTGGTGGGTGGTAAGACTATAGTCTTTGACAATGATGAGCGTATGCATCATCTATGGCAAGAAGTCGAGATGGACAATATGTCCGAGTTTTCAGCAGATTTCCTCCAAAAGGAGTATAATGAGGTGATTCTTTATCACGATGTTGATTCTTTGGATCAATACCTCAAGACACCTCGAATAGGATTAGGCAACTCCTTGTCTCGCAAGCAGCGCAAGAATGTATGGGAAATGGTGGTAAGTTTTCGTGAGAAGGAAAACAGGCAGAACATCCTTTCTCAGCGAGAGCTATTCAATGTCACAACGCATTGGTTGAGAGAACAACCTGAATTTATGTTCACTCATGTCATCGCTGATGAGATTCAGGACTTGGCTAATCCAGAGTTGCGTTTCCTACGTGCGCTTACTCCAGAAGGAGCTAACGACTTATTCCTTGTTGGTGACCCATATCAGCGCATCTACTCACGCAAGATGAATTTCAAGGCTGCGGGCATCAATATACAAGGTCGCAGTCGTCGCCTTAGAGTCAACTATAGAACCACAGAGGAAATAAAGCGTCAGGCTGTTTGCATAGTATCTGGTGTTGAGGCTGATGACTTTGATGGTGGCGAGGAAAGTTTGAAGGGATATGTCTCTTTGCTTCATGGAGATGCTCCTGTCTATCAATTATATAAGAATAAAAATCAGGAGTTTGAAGCGATTGGCGCTTATGTACAAGCCTGTCTTGATGCCAAGATAAGGCCTCGTGACATTTGTGTTGCTGCCTATCGCAATAGCGTGGTAGATAGTATAGCCAATTATCTGACACGAAACTTGGATATTCCTTGTTGGAAGATGGATACTGGTGACAGAGAGGGTGTGAACCTTTCTACTTTCCATAGGATGAAGGGATTGGAATTTCGTGTAGTTATCCTTGCTGATGTAAGTGCTGCGACGATTCCATATCGACCTGCTAATTTTACAGAAATGGATGAGGAACAACAACGGCAGAATGACCAAGAGCAACGCTCGCTGATGTATGTCGCTCTTACCCGTGCTATTAATCGTGTTCTTATCACAGGATGCGGTGAACCTTCTTCTTTTCTTCTCACATTAAATAAACATAAATAATGAACACAGCATATACAATAGGACAACGTATCACCGTAAGAGGGGAGGACTTCTTGATTACCGACATCAATGATGGCGGTAATCATAACTTGCTGCTTGATGTAGTGGGAATTTCCCCTCTTGTCATGGACAAGACTTTTTGTTTCGACACCGCGTTGGAGGATGACATAGAACCTGTACGTCCAGAGAATTCTCATTTTATAGCAGATACCCAGAGTGGTTATCGTCTCACTAAATTATATATTGAATCTGCTTTGCGTTCCAGTACTACGCAGTCACCGCATATCACGATAGCTCAAAAGGGCGCTTTTGATGTTCATAATTATCAGTTGGTGCCAACTGTCAAGGCATTTTCTATGCCTCGTCCTAGAATGTTGATAGCTGATGCCGTAGGTCTTGGTAAAACCGTGGAAGTGGGAATCTTTCTTTCTGAGATGATTCGCCGAGGTCGTGGCAAACGTATTCTTGTGGTTGCCTTGAAGAGCATTCTCAAGCAGTTCCAGGAAGAACTGTGGAATCGTTTCGACATACCTTTGGTGCGTCTTGATTCTACGGGGGTGAACCGTATCAAAACCATTATACCTCTCAACAAGAATCCTTTCGACTATTATGATAAGACTATCATATCTGTAGATACATTGAAAAATAGTCAAAGTTTTAGAAGCTATATAGAGCATACACGATGGAATATCATCGTTATAGATGAGTGTCACAAGGTAGCCAATACAGCCAGCCAGCGTGGAGCGTTGGCGCAAATTCTTTCCGAGCATTGTGATAGTTTGATTTTCACATCAGCTACGCCTCACAATGGCCGTAGGGAAAATTTTGCTTCTCTTGTTCGCATGCTGGAACCTACTGCCATTCCATTAGATGGTAATTTCACGGCAGAAAATATCAAGCCGTATTATGTTCGTCGTTTTAAGAATGACTTGAAGAATGATTCTACGATTGCGGCTCAATTCCAAGACCGCCAGTTGATATCAGACCATGTTACGCTGGTTCCTCTTGAAGAGCAGTTCTTGTGTCATCAGCACGAACAGTTCAAGTTATATAAGGAATCTTCTTCTGGCTTTGGTGAAATGTTTATGCCTTTGTTGCTTTTCAAAAGCTATATGTCGTCTCCAGCTGCGGCTCGTAAGTCAATTGAGAATCGTTTGGAAAAGGTAGATGATGAGGAGTTGCGAGAGCAACTTGACATCGTCAATAAGATTATTGCTACCCATCAGGATACCAAATATAATAAGTTTTGCGAGATTCTTCGCTCGCTCAATTGGGCTGGACGTGAGCAGGATGATCGTATCGTGGTGTTTACCGAGCGAATAGAGACTATCAATTATCTCAAAGCCAATTTGGAGAAAGACTTTAAAATTAAGGATAAACCTATCCGTAGCGGTGATGGGGAATATCCTCGAATAGCTGTATTCCAGGGTGGTATGCTTGATACAGAACAGGATGCCATGATAGAGAACTTTGGTAAAAAGGATTCACCGATACGTATGCTTATCTGTAGTGATGCAGGTGCGCAAGGTGTCAACCTTCACTATTATTGTAACAGAATGTTCAATTACGACATCCCTTGGAGTTTGATTACACTTGAACAACGCAATGGTCGCATTGACCGTTACAAGCAGCCTCGTGTGCCATACATTCATTATCTGGTGCTCCGTAGTGACAATCCTAACATCAGTACCGACTTCCGCATCCTCGACCGTTTGAAGGAAAAAGAGGACGAGGTGAATCGTACCTTGGGAGATGCAGCGGAGGTGTTCCATCTTTATGATGTACACCAAGAGGAGAAAGTGATAGAAAAGGCCATCATCAATGATGATGAGGATATTTGGGCAAAGTTGGCTACTTTGGGAATGGGTAGTGATGCAGAGGATTCCCAGACCAATGCCGAAGAGAAGATTCCTGATGAAAAGCCTAACGATATAGTAACGATAGGCAAGACTGATGATAGCGAGGTGGAGGTGAAGATTGATGAAGGAATATCCATCTACAAAAAGGATATGGATTTCTATTCTGCTCTCTTCCAACAGTTGGAGAGCGACCATCTTATCAAGCCTGGCAATGTGACTATTGATGATGATATGGTGAATGTTACCAACACCGACGAACTCGATACGGTGCTCTTTGATGTACCTGCGGAAGCTAAGCCTCGACGTGGCATGCGCTATCATCTATCTACGAATAAGGAGGATGTGCTGAAGGCAATAGAAAAAGCCCGAGTGGTAGATAATAACCAAAGTAATGCCGATGGCATACGCTGGGCGGACACCCAGATACTTTACGACTTGCACCCAGTGGTACGTTATATGTTGACCAAGCTCTCTGCATCTGTGCCTAAAAATGACGCCCCTGTTGCAAAACTGAGTTTCCTGCCGAAGGATATGGCTTATTTTGTCATCAATGGACAAGTGAGTAACCAACTTGGCAACAGTGTGATTAGCGACTTCTTGGTGTGCCCGGTCAACAAGGATGGAAATGGCATTTTCAAGCCGATGTCCTTAGGTGAGTTTATAACCACCAATCATCTGAAAAATACGCTTTATACTGACACGATTGCAGAGGAAGATTTGAACCGTCTTCATGACTTGCTCCCTGAGGCGATAGATAATGCCAAGACTATTATGAGTGAGCAACAAGCTACCAAGATGGCTGCCATGAACAGCGTGGTAACCAATTATAGCAAGAAATTGAACGACTGGATTTATGGTGAGCAAAAGCAGCTAAGCCTTTTCGAGGCTGATGAATTGATGCCAAGTGGTTTTGCTGGGGTTCGCATGGACAAGCGCAAGAAAAAGGTGGAATCTCTTTCGCAGGATAGAGGTCAGTATCTGAAGGATTTGCAATCGCTCCAAGGTGAACCATTCATCAAAGTGATCGCGGCTTTCTATAACTTTTAAATTTTAGAACAAAGATATGGCAGCATATAGTTTCATAGATAATATTAACGATTTTTTTTCGACTGGTTACTTTACGGAGGATTTCCAAAAGAAAGTCTTTGACAAGTCTGGCTATTCGCAGGAAGGTATCAAGGAACTTTGTACTCGCTTTTCTGCGCTTCGTCAGCAATATAACCGTTACAAGCAAGCGGTTACGTCACGATATGCTCGTGAAAAAGACAAAGAGCGTGAAACTTTTGATTTCAATTCCAAACTATTAGAGTGCTTAGGTTATTATAAGGCAACTGTAAAAGAACAGCCTGCAGCTATTCTGTCTCTTCCGATAGGTGAGAATGGGGCGCAGCAGGATGTTCCTGTACGTATTGTCTGTAATCGGACGGATGGCTCTCCTCAGCTTTATGTGATGGATATTCCTACTCTTGTCTCTGCATCTGATGATACGGATGCAGAGACTGGTTTTGCAGAATTGGGACTGGATCGTCTTGTCACTCATATATTCTCTCTTCCAGAGCAAGAACATCCTCGTTATATTTTGATGTCGTCTGGCAATATGGTATTTTTTATGGATGCCGACAAGTGGGAGCGTGGTGCTTATCTCCGCTTTGATATAGAACGTCTGTTGGTGGAGACCACGCAGAGTGCCATGCGCAACTATTTCGCTCTGTTTTATCTTTTGGTTTCTCGTGAGGCTCTTGCTGCCATTGGCGATACGCCACTGATGCAGCAATTGGAAGAGGAGAGCTATAAGAATGCCTATGCCGTGACGCAAGACTTGAAGCGTGGTGTGGTTGCAGCTGTGGAGGCTTTGGCTAACGAGGCTATCTGGTATATCAAGCATACGCCGGATAATAAATTCCATGACCAGGATGAGACCGATGATAACTTTGAGACCATGATGCGTGATGACTGTTTGGTTTTCATCTATCGTTTGTTGTTCATTTTTTATGCGGAGAGTCGTCCCGACCTCGATATCTTGCCAATCAACGACCAAACTTATCAGCGAGGTTATTCCTTGGAGATGTTGCGTGATTTGGAACAGGTAAACCTTATTACGGCTGAGGAACTGAATGGCTATTTCTTTGACCATAGCATTAAGCGACTCTTTGTGCTTATCTTGCGAGGTTATAACGAAGACCGTGTGGATGCTTCATCCATGACGGCCTCTTTCCGTGTGCGCCATATCGACTCGCCTTTGTTCTCTGATACTAAGTTAAAAGTGCTCGTAGGTGTCAAGTTCCGTAATGTTGTATGGCAGAGCATTGTTTGCCAGTTGTCTTTGTCGCAGAAACAAAAGGGTAAGCCGCGTGGACGTATCTCGTATGCCAATTTGGGCATCAACCAGTTGGGTAGTGTGTATGAGAATCTTTTGGCTTATCGTGGCTTCTATGCTGATGAAGATTATATCGAGGTGCATCCTAAGGGTGATTTGGTGGAAACGTATCTGCAACCTCGTTCTCGTCGTGACGTGTTTGAGGAAGATGAGATATTGAAAGATGAGGAAGGTCATGACATCATTCATCCTAAGGGCAAGTTTATCTACCGTCTGAATGGCCGTGATCGCAAGAAGTCTGCCTCTTTCTATACTCCAGAGGTGCTGACCAAGAGTACAGTGAAATATACTTTGAAACCAATCGTAGAGAAGTTGGAGCGTGGTGAGATTAAGGCTTCCGACTTGTTGCAGATGAAGATTTTGGAGCCTGCCATGGGTGCAGCCGCTTTCCAAAACGAGGTAATCAACCAGTTGGCGGTGCTTTACTTACAGTTCCGCAAGCAAGAAGTGGGTGAAACCATCGACCCTTTGCAATATCCTAATGAGCTGCAGAAGGTGAAGGCATTCATTGCCACCAGCAATGTGTATGGTGTCGATCTCAATGCAACTGCTATTGAGCTTGGCAAGCTATCCTTGTGGCTCAATGTGATGCACAAGGATATGGAAGTTCCTTTTTTCTCCAACCGTCTTGCCGAGGGTAATGCGGTGATTGGTGCATGGCTGAAAGTGTATAAGAAAAGCGATGTTGTGAGAACTACCGTAGGACAACGTGCTTACGACAAGAAGTGGTGGGAGGCTCCTACGCACCGTATTCACTTCTCCGATTCTCGTCTGGAACGTCACTATACAGAGGTTTATCATTTTCTTCTTCCTGTGCAAGATATGCTGGGCATACTCAATGCCAAATTGCCTACATTCAGTAAAGAAGAGGAACAAAAGTTAA
Source organism: uncultured Prevotella sp. (assembly GCA_900554835.1). Lineage (GTDB taxonomy): Bacteria > Bacteroidota > Bacteroidia > Bacteroidales > Bacteroidaceae > Prevotella. The sequence continues at coordinate 16,601 of USJD01000066.1, forward strand.
AGGAGAAGAAAAAAGTCATGGCTAACATTCGTAAGTCATGGCTCAAGGGTATCACTGGAGAGGAATACAAGCAGCTGGAGCGCATCAGCCGTAAGATTGATGTACTTTTGAAAAAGTATGTAGAGTTTCAGATGGGGGTGGCAGAATATGCCAACAATGGATATGCTGTTTGGAAATATGTAGGTAAACGCACTTTTCCTTTTGAGACCAATGCGCAGCGTGAAAAGTTCGATGACCAGCGTTATCGAAAGGATTCGGCATACATGAAACTCAAGGCGGTGATGGACTATTGGTGTGCTCTTTTCTTCTGGGAGTACAAAGACCTTGCAGACCTTCCTACCCGACAGGATTATTGGGATGATATTGAGCGTGTCTTGGATGTGGACATGAAAGAGGCTTCTCCTAAAGTTCGTTTCTCTAATGCAGGCAAAACTGGAGAGGAAGATTTGTTCTTGCCTAAACAGGGACGAATCGACTTTGATGCAGAGGAGGAAGATAGTGCAGCGAAGGTTCAGAGTTTGGAGTATTACTTGGCAGAAATGGGTAACAAGCAAACCAACAAACTGCAATTGGAGGGGGCTTATAGTGAGCGTCGCTTTGATATTGTCAAGGAGTTGGCCAAGCGCTATCATTTCTTCCACCCAATGTTGGAGTTCTTGGAGGTGTTCTGGCT
>USJD01000067.1 GCA_900554835.1 uncultured Prevotella sp.
CTCTCTCGATGTTCTCACCGTCCTTAACTGGTACAATAATCATTTTTTTGCTTTTAATTTATTATGTTAAACTTATAATTTCTGAGCGAAAAGGGCATGATGCCACAATTTGCGGGTGCAAAATTACATCTTATTTATCAAATAACCAAGATTTTAGCCGATTTTTTGCGCAAAATCGTTCATTTTGTGGCATTTAGCCCTTTTTCATCCCCTATAAAACTTCATTTTCTGCTGAAAATCATACTTTTAGATGCAGGAACTCATACTTTTATCTATCAGAAGACATCGCTTTATCCACCGGACGTGTTGCTTCCCTCAACCATTCCAGGTCATCTCCTTCAAGATATGGAGAAAGTTTCTCGAAAACATCACGATGATAATCATTGAGCCATTCGATTTCTTCAGTCTGAAGCATGCTGAAATCTACCGGAGACAGGTCGATAGGACAGAGCGTGAGGGATTCCATCTGCAGGAATTTGCCAAATTCTGTTGTCTGATAATCTTTTATCAACAATGTATTCTCGATTCTTACACCGAATTTGCCTGAAAGATAGAGACCTGGCTCATCGGTCACGGTCATGCCGGCACGCAAAGGAGTTGGCTTCCATTCCATGCGAATCTGGTGAGGACCTTCGTGCACACTGAGATAAGATCCCACTCCATGTCCCGTACCATGCAGATAATTATATCCCTCGCGCCACATGCATTCCCTGGCCAGCGCATCCAGTTGAGTGCCCGATGCGCCATCTGGGAATTTGGCGAGTTCCAGTTGGATATGGCCTTTCAGCACCAGCGTATAGACGTGCTTCATCTCCTCGGTTACCGGTCCGAGCGCTATCGTACGGGTGATATCGGTAGTTCCATCCTGATATTGTGCTCCGGAATCTATCAGAATCAGACCTTCCGGCTTGAGAGCGACATCGGTTTCTGGCGTAGCCTCGTAGTGAACGATGGCGCCGTGGGCCTGATAACCAGCTATCGTATCAAAGGAGATATCACGGAAAAGAGGCTGCTCTGCACGGAGCGCAGTTAGTTTGCGGTCGATGGAAATTTCGGTCTGCCCACCAGCCTCCACAGCCGGTTTGAGCCATCTCAGGAACTTGACCATCGCCACACCGTCTCTCAGCATCGCCTGTCGGAATCCCGCGATTTCCCTATCATTTTTCTGTGCTTTCATCGCAGGAACAGGTGAATTTCCTGCAATAATCTCCTGACATTTCACGGTTTTCCACAGAAAATAGCTGGTTTCATCGCCATCCAGAAGGATATTGTACTCGGAATATTGCTTCAATCCTTCAGCCACCTTATTATATGGATAGAGCGAAATGCCGTTTTCTGCCAGATAAGCCTTCACCTCGTCATTGATTTTAGCAGGATCTACATAGAGCGAAACCTGCTGGGAGGAGATGAGAAGATAGCTGACGAAGACAGGCACACAATGCACATCGGTGCCACGGAGATTGAGCGCCCAGGCGATATCATCGAGCGCAGAAACGAGCATTCCGTCGGCATGACGCTGGCGGAGAGCAGTCCGGATGCGGGAAATCTTGGAAGCGACGGATTCTCCTGCAAATTCCATCGGATGGATTTCTACCGGATTGGCTGGGATGGCAGGACGATCTGTCCAAATCAGCTCCAACGGGTCGAAATTGGTTCTCACCGTGATGCCGCCCGACTTTCGAAGATCGGCTATCAGCCCCACTGTTTCATGATAGGAATTCACCATACCGTCGAGACCCACTTCCGCATTTTCGCCCTTCAACTGCTGAGCGAGCCATTCAGAAATAGTAGGAGTACCCTCAATTTTCAGCTTCATCAACTGGAATTCCGTACCCTTCAATTGCTCCTCGGCAGCCAGAAAATAACGGGAATCAGTCCACAAAGCAGCTGATTTCATCGTAACCACCGCCGTACCAGCAGAACCGTTGAAACCGGAAATCCAAGCCCTACCCTGCCAATGATCGGCCACATATTCGCTCTGATGAGCGTCTGTACTTGGGAAAATGAAGGCAGAAAGATGCTCTCGGCGCATCACTTCCCTCAAACTTTCCAATCTCTGATTAATTTCATTCATCATTTTATCTCTGTTATATCTTAGTTTTACACCTTATTAAATCTCAGCAATATCTTAGCTTGCATCTGATGAAATCTCTGCGATATCTTAATTTGCATCTGATGAAATCTCTGCGACATCTTCATCCCTGAAATCCTATTCTGAGCATTTTACACCTTATTATATATATAGGGCAAAGAAACATCAGAAGAATCACTCCAAAAGCGCAGAAAGAATCACCCCCAAAAATCACAGAAAGAATCATCAAAAATAATCCAGTAGAATCTTCGAAAACGACTGAAAGATCCGATAAGAACTTCAGGCACGTGATCGAAACGACTGAAAGATTCGATAAAAACCTACAGAAAGCAGGAATTTTTCTTTCCATCAGAACGCATTTTGCTAATTAGAGATTACAAAGATAATAATTTTAAGAATTAACAACAAATTTAAGCGCAAATAAATGCACGTTTTACATTACTTTTTAGTAATTTTGCGGTCGGAAAAGAAAAATGAAGGTAAATATACTTTCAGATAGGTTCCACACCTCTCAGAGAGGGATTTCAGCAGTTAAGAAAAAGAATTTATAAACAACTTAATATAAAAAATTGTAGTTATGGAATTTTTAACTAATGACAAGCTTTTGATCGTCGGTGCCGGCGGTATGATTGGTTCAAACATGGTTCAGAGCGCTTTGATGCTCGGTCTTACTCCAAACATTTGTCTCTACGATATCTACGAGCCAGGTGTTCACGGTGTATTCGATGAGATTCAGCAGTGTGCATTCCCAGGCGTTAACGTAACTTATACTGTTAACCCAGAGGAGGCTTTCACTGGTGCTAAATATATCATTTCTTCAGGCGGTGCTCCTCGTAAGGAGGGTATGACTCGTGAGGACCTCCTCAAGGGTAACTGCAAGATCGCAGCAGAGTTCGGTGACAACATCAAGAAGTACTGCCCAGAGGTAGAGCACGTAGTTGTTATCTTCAACCCAGCTGACGTTACAGCTTTGACAGCATTGATCCACTCAGGTTTGAAGCCAAACCAGTTGACATCACTCGCAGCTCTCGACTCTACTCGTTTGCAGCAGGCTTTGGCCCTTGAGTTCGGTGTACAGCAGGATAAGGTAACTGGCGCTCATACTTACGGTGGTCATGGCGAGCAGATGGCTGTATTCGCTTCTCAGGTTAAGGTTGACGGCAAGCCATTGTCAGAGATGGGTCTTTCTGACGAGCGTTGGGAGGAGATCAAGCACCACACAGTACAGGGTGGTTCTAACATCATCAAGCTCCGCGGCCGTTCTTCATTCCAGAGCCCAGCTTACAATGCTGTGAAGATGATCGAGGCTGCTATGGGTGGTGAGAAGTTCACATTGCCTGCTGGTTGCTATGTAAACCACGACAAGCTCGGTTTCAAGAACGTAATGATGGCTATGCCTACTACTATCGACAAGACTGGCGTTCACTTCACAGAGCCTACAGGTACTGAGGAAGAGCTTGCAAGTCTCGCTAAGTCTTACGAGCACCTTTGCAAGATGCGCGATGAGATCGTAGAGCTTGGTATCGTTCCTCCAGTAGCTGAGTGGAAAGAGATGAACCCTAACTTGTAATTCTTCTTAGAATTTTTATAAGTGAATGAGATAGGGCTGAATTGTGAGATGATTTCTTGCGATTCAGCCTTTTTCTTTATTCCTTAAAGAAACTGTCATTACTGTATCTGTCATTACTGTCATTAGATGTCATTAGATGTACTTGTCAATAGTGTCATTACTGTCATGGCTTGCCGGTTCAAGATCAGCCCATAATGGTTATTTTTTCCGTAATTTAGATGAAGTGACTTTGGCATATTTTTTGTAATTTTGCAAACGAGAAAGAATTCTTTCCTCCAACATGGGAAGAATTGGAAAAAAGAATCGAAAAGACAAATTCCCAGCTGATAGAGGAAATTCATTCTGTTTTTCCACAAAAAATGGGAAGAATCGGGGAATCCCCCCAAAAGGGAAGAATTAAGAAAGACAAATCATAATATAAAAGAAAGAATAAAAAATGGAACTGATTAAAAACAAAACTTTCGGTGGTGAACGCCCACTCTTTGGCGCGCACGACGTCCGTTTGGAAGATATCACTATCACTGATGGAGAATCAGGTATCAAGTGCTGCAAGAACATAGAATGCCACAACTCTAAATTCTATGGGAAATACCCTTGGTGGCACGTGGACGGTTCTCTCATCACAGACTGCTATTTCGCCCCCGAAAGCCGATCTGCTATCTGGTACAGCAACAATATGGTGATGAAAAACTGCACCATTGACGGACCGAAATTCTTCAGGGAAATGAAAAACATCGAACTGGAGAATGTCAATATCACGGATGCTGACGAAACTTTCTGGAAAGTGGATGGACTGAAAATCAAGAATGTAAAACTGCACGAAGGTACTTACCCATTCATGTTCTCAAAGAATATATATGTGGACGGACTGGAAAGCGACTCGAAATATGTATTCCAGTACTGCCAGAATGTAGAAATTCACAACGCCAAGATTACCACCAAAGACAGCTTCTGGGAATGCGAGAATGTAACCGTATATGATTCTGAACTGAACGGAGAATATCTCGCATGGCACAGTAAGAACATCAAGTTGGTGCGCTGCCACATCAGCGGCGAACAGCCTCTCTGCTATATGGATCATGTGATACTGGAAGACTGCACTTTCGGCAAGGAATGCGACCGTGCTTTCGAGGACTGTAGCAATATCGATGCACATATCAAGGGAAGTATCACCAATATCAAAAACCCTATTTCCGGTCGTATCGAAGCTGACAAAGTGGGCAGCATCACCTACACCGAGTTTGCCAAATCTCCTCAGGGCGCCTGCGAAATCATCGACAAATCGAAAGGTAAATAATCCATTTCTACGGACCTAACTTTTATGAAAGTCCGTACAGAAAAGCGATACACCCATATCCTCGTTCTTAAAAAGAACCCGACTAACATAGAAAATAAAAAGAAAATATGAAATACAATTTTGATGAAATCATCGACCGCCGGGACACCAATTCCTACAAATGGAACCTGGTAAAGGAAGAAGACGTTATCCCTATGTGGGTAGCCGACATGGACTTTCAGACTGCTCCTGCCATCATCGAGGCCCTGCAGAAGCGAGTGGCTCACGGCATCTTCGGCTACACCCTGGTACCAGACTCTTACTACGAGGCCATCACCGGCTGGTTTTCACGCCGCCACCATTGGAACATCGAGAAAGACTGGATACTCTATACATCGGGCGTAGTGCCTGCCATTTCCTGCTGTCTGAAGGCCATCTGCATGCCTGGCGAACAGGTATTGGTGCAGACTCCTGTATATAACTGCTTCTTCTCATGCATCAAAAACAGTGGTTGCGAGGTGGTAGAAAACGAATTGAGACGAGTAGGAAACTGCACTTACGAGATAGATTTCGAGGATTTTGAGCGCAAATGTGCTGATGAAAAGACGACTGCTTTCATCCTCTGTAATCCTCACAACCCTGCCGGAAGAGTATGGAAAAAGGAGGAATTGGAGCGCATGAACGACATCTGCCAGAAGCACAACGTAAAGATAATTGCCGACGAAATCCATTGCGAACTTGTGATGCCGGGCTATCAGTACGTTCCTTTCGCAAGCATCAGCGAAGCCTGCAGAGACAACTGTGTGGTATTGAATTCCCCATCCAAATCTTTCAATATTGCCGGTCTGCAGATAGCCAACATCATCTGTCCGGATGCCGCATTGCGCCGCCGCATCAACAGGGCTATCAATATCAACGAGGTGTGTGATGTCAACCCATTCGGAGTCATTGCTCTCCAGGCTGCATACAATGAGAGTGAGGAATGGTTGGACGAACTGAACCAGTATCTCTATGAGAACTATCAGACTGTAAAGGAATTTTTCAATTCCGAATTACCTCAGGTTCGAGTTACCCGTCTGGAAGGCACATACCTGGTATGGCTCGACATTCTGCCTTTCGAACTTTCGAGCGACGAGGCTTATGAGAAGCTGATGAATGACGGCAAGGTATTCGTGAATAGCGGCACCATGTATGGCAGAAAAGCAGGTCAGGGTTTCCTGCGCCTCAACATCGCCTGTCCTCGCAAGACCCTGATGCAGGGACTGATCCGTATCGCCAGAGTATTAAGCCAGTACGTGGAGGATGAGGACACAGGTTGTCCGATGTAATTTTGAATGAAGAATATAAACAATTAGAATATAAAACTGAAAGACAATGGAAAATGAAGTTTTGAAAGCCATTAAGGAGAGAAGAAGTATCCGCAGATACAAGGCAGATCAGATCACAGATGAGGAACTGAAAGCCGTATTGGAGGCAGGCACATGGGCTGCCACCGGTCATGGCACTCAGGAACCATTTATCATCGCAGTACAGAATCCGAAGACCTGCGCCCAGCTTCGCAAGATGAATGCTGAGGTGATGGGTGTAGAGAGTGATCCTTACTATGGAGCACCAACCATCGTCATCGTTTTGGCTCCAGAGAGCAATGCGAACGCCATCAAGGACGGCAGTCTCATCCTCGGCAATATGATGTTGGCAGCCCACTCTATCGGTCTTTCTTCTTGCTGGATCAATCGCGAGGATGCCATGTTTGCTTCCGAGGAGGGCAAAAATCTGTTGAAAGAGTGGAATCTTCCTGATGGTTTGATAGGAGTTGGAGCCTTGGCATTAGGCTATGCATCTGCTCATCCACATTCTGTAAAGCCTCGCAAAGAGGATTATTACCGCATCATAAAGTAAGAAAAGATATTTCAGTCTCATTTTACTGAATACAATATCCCCTTTTGATTACTGATTACGATTACAGTTAGAAATTCCGCAACTTCCCTTCGAGGGAAAAAGGGAGATAGAGAAATTTATATATATATAAATATAAAAATATAATTAACAATTCTTTACTATTTTTCTTAACTTTGTTGCAACAAGAGAATGAAGGAGCGGAATTTCTAACTGTAATCGTAATCAGTAATCAATAAGTGTTTTCTTGTAGATATAAAAAATGCGCAAGACGAGTTCTCTGCCCTAAAACTATGTTTTGGAAGTGATAAAACTATGACTTGAGCGCATACCCTCATTTTGCTGTCATTTACCGCATCTGAAGATTATCATTACAGCATCTGAAGACCGGCATTTATCACTTCAGAAGGTAGAAATTTATCACTTTTGCATAAAATCGCAAGTTTACGCACACCAAAATTTGCTGGTTACAAAAAAAAGCAATACTTTTGCACCATAAATACAAAAGTACTGCTTTCATAAAATTATATTCTCCCTGAGAAAGGGGGCTTACTTCTTTGCGAAAAGAAAATCTTCCTATACTGACTATACTTAAAGCTGCACCTTGGAAAGAACCTTATCTGTTGCACCAGACAGGCTTGCCACGAATTCTCCAGCCTTTTCTCCCGCAGACTTCAGGAAAGCCGCGTCATTCATCATCGACTTCATCAAGCCAGCAAAGTCCTCAAAATTGTTGATTTCGAAACCGCCGCCCGACTTCAGCAAGCCCTGAGCTTCCTGGAATTTCTTGTTGTTAGGACCGAAAATAACCGGCATATTCCATACGGCAGCCTCCAGAGTATTGTGGATACCAACTCCGAAACCGCCACCGATATAAGCCACATCACCATAATGATACATGCTGCTCAGCAGTCCGAAGCAGTCGATGATCAGCACATCAGCCCCAGCCGCTTCCTCAGGCGTAGTCTGTGTATAGCGTACCACTTTCTTATCCTTCAGCAGAGAAAGAATCAGTTTCAGATGTTCCTCGGCTATGACATGAGGAGCTATCAGCAAGCGCCAATCCTTATGCTCATTGAAGAAGCGGATGAAGATTTCCTCATCAGGAGGCCATGAACTGCCTGCCACAAACACTTTGTAGTCCTGAGAAGGAATACCTGCAGGGGATTCAGCAGAAATTCCCTTTCTGAACGCCTCGCAGATAGGCAGATGCTTGGCAGCTTCCTTGATCTGCAGCACACGGTCGAAACGGGTATCTCCCACCACATCCACATCCGTAATACCGATGCCGGCGAGCAACCGCTTGCTCTCCTCATTCTGCACAAAGAAGCGGGTAAAGCACTTCAAGACATTCGCATAGCTCCTGCCATACCACTTGAAGAAGACCTGATCCTCACGGAAGATACTGCTCACACTATATGTAGGAATGTTGCGGTACTTGAGAATATGGAGGAAATTAGACCAGAATTCATACTTGATGAAGAAGGCCATCACAGGACGCACCAGGCGAAGAAAACGGATGGCATTCAGGCGGGTATCCACCGGCATATAGCAGATGATGTCAGCGCCCTCATAATTCTTGCGCACCTCATATCCGGAAGGCGAATAGAAGGTAAGCAGAATCTTATACTGGGGATAATCTCTGCGGATGCGCTCCATCAAAGGACGACCCTGTTCAAACTCGCCAAGTGATGCGGCATGAAACCAGATATACTTTTCGGAAGGATCCACATTTTCCCTCAGTACCCTGAAGGCATCGCGCTCACCTCGCCACATCTTGCGCACCTTCTCATTGAAAAGGCTGGCGATAGCGATTCCCCAAAGCACGAAATAAATGACGACATTATAGATCATGTTTTTCTTTTTTTTCGGTTAGTATCTATAAATATCTAAATATAAATTGAATTCTCTCTGAGGAAAATCCCCGCACAAAGCAGAAATTTTCCCCAGAAAGAGATAAAATATGCTGACTGCGATGCTTATCCGAGAACCTCAATGGCTCTGCGGAGACGCTTCAGAGTCTCCTCCTTGCCGAGGAAGGCTGAGATATCAAACATACCTGGACCCTTACCCTCGCCTACGAGCGTGAGACGGAAAGCATTCATCACATCACCGAGCTTATAGCCCTTATCCTCTACCCATTTCATCACAACAGGTTCCTGACCCTCAATAGAGAAATCCTCGATACCCTCCAGCACTTCAGCCAGTTCGGTCATCTGCTGAGCAGAATACTCCTTCCAGCGCTTCTTGGCTGTCTTGGCATCATACTCTGTAGGAGGAATGAAGAAGAATGAGCACAATGGCCACAACTCATATACGAAGTTCACGCGGTCCTTCATCATGTGTACCACCTGCTTCACACGGTCCATTGTTTCCTCTACACCGTTATTGGCCACGATAGGCGCAAAGAGATTGGCTATCTCATCATCGCTCTTCATGAGGATGTACTCATGGTTGAACCAGATGCCCTTCTTGAAGTCAAACTTGGCTCCTGCCTTAGAGCAGCGGGAGATATCGAAAGCCTTCACCAGTTCGTCGAGAGAGAAGATTTCCTGCTCTGTGCCAGGATTCCAGCCCAGCAATGCAAGGAAATTGACTACTGCCTCTGGGAAGTAACCGCTCTCACGATAGCCAGAAGAAACCTCGCCGGTCTTAGGATCGTGCCACTCCAATGGGAATACAGGGAAACCGAGACGGTCGCCATCACGCTTGCTCAACTTACCCTTACCTTCTGGCTTGAGAAGCAATGGAAGATGGGCAAAGCGAGGCATGGTATCCTCCCAGCCGAAAGCCTTGTAGAGAAGTACATGCAATGGTGCACTTGGCAACCACTCCTCGCCGCGGATCACATGAGAGATTTCCATCAGATGATCGTCCACGATATTGGCCAGGTGGTAAGTAGGAAGCTCGTCGGCACTCTTGTAGAGCACCTTGTCGTCGAGGATATCGCTCATCACCTTCACATCGCCACGAATCATATCGTTGACGTGGATTTCCTCTCCTGGTTCTATTTTGAAACGTACGGTATATTGCTTGCCGTCTGCGATGAGCTGGTCCACCTCTTCCTGAGAAAGGGTGAGAGAATTGCGCATCTGCATGCGGGTGTGGGCATCATACTGGAAATTTTGGATTTCAGCACGCTTGGCCTCCAGTTCCTCAGGAGTATCAAAAGCGATGTAAGCCTTGCCATTGTCGAGAAGCTGCTGTACATATTTCTTATAGATGTCACGACGCTCGCTCTGACGGTAAGGACCATGCTCACCACCGAAGCTCACGCCCTCATCAAACTTGATGCCGAGCCACTTGAATGACTCCAGGATATATTCCTCGGCACCTGGCACGAAACGATGAGAGTCAGTATCCTCGATACGGAAAACAAGTTCACCACCATGCTGGCGAGCAAACAAATAATTATAGAGGGCGGTACGAACACCACCAATGTGCAATGCACCCGTAGGACTTGGGGCAAAACGCACTCTTACTTTTCTATCTGCCATGTCTTATTTTATAGCTATTTTCAAAATTTTCTGCAAATTTACATCTTTTTTTGCGATTATAATAGTTTTTTTTCGTATTTTCGCACATGAAAAGGGAAATATGGGTCAAATCGGCATTTTTATTCAAAGAAATGCGCCTTTTTACCCATAAATATTCAAAAGTGAAGAGACTTTCCCGCCAACCCAACAAGAAAACAAAAACAAAGAAATATGAGTATATTCAACAATCCGGAAGAAAACTATTGGCGCAACCTGGTGACCAAGGCCATACTGGTCTGCATGACCGTGGCTGTCATCGTATGGTTTCTGCCTCGCAATGAAGGCCGCCAGTACCGATACGATGTAGGAAAACCATGGATGTACGGGTCTGTCATCGCCAAGTTCGACTTCCCCATCTACAAAACCGATGAAGCTATCAAGCACGAACAGGATTCGATGATGAACCAGTTCCAGCCTTACTATGGCCTGAATCCTACGGTGGAAAACGTGCAGGTGAACCGATTTCTCCACGATTTCCAGAAGGGAATACCTGGTCTGCCTAACGAATTTGTGGGACTCATAGCCAACGAACTGCACAATGTCTATCAGATGGGCATCATCAACACCACGGAGTACAACCGCATCTTCAAAGATTCTACCAGCACCATCCGAATCATCAGCGGAAAGAACGTGAAAAGCGTGCCAATCAAGTCGTTCTACTCTACGATAGCCGCCTATGAGCATCTCTTTGCCAACGAAAAATTGGCAGCCCAGCGACCGCTGCTCTCCCGCTGCAACCTCAACAACTATATAGAGGCCAACATCATCTACGAAAAAGAGAAAAGCGAAACCGAGAAAAACGACCTGCTGAGCAGCATTCCTCTGGCAAGCGGAATGGTGATGAGCGGACAGAAAATCGTGGACAGAGGCGAGGTGATCAGCGACTACACCTACCGCGTGCTCACATCCTTCGACAAAGAAATGAAGCGGCGCGCATCTACTGAGGAAGAAATCACCACCACCATCATCGGACAGGTGCTCTTCGTATTCATCCTCGTCATGATGTTTACGTCATACCTCTCGCTCTTCCGCAAAGACTATTTCGAAAAACCGCGCAACATCACGATGCTCTATGCGCTGATCATGCTCTTCCCTATCCAGGTATCGCTGATGATGAAGCACAATTTCTTCTCTGTGTATATCATCCCGTTTGCCATGGTACCTATCTTCGTAAGAGTATTTATGGATTCCCGCACGGCATTCATCACTCATGTTACGATGATCCTGATATGTGCGGCGGCTGTAAAATACCAGTATGAATTCATCATCGTGCAGCTGGCTGCCGGACTGGTGGCCATCTATTCGCTACGTGAACTGAGCAAGCGCTCGCAGATATTCATCACCGCCCTGCTGGTGACGGTGGCGAGCGGAGTGGTATATCTGGCACTTCAGCTGATGCAGGACAACGAGGTGTTTAATATCGATACCAGCATGTACACCCATTTCACCATCAACGGCATCTTCCTGCTGCTCTCCTATCCGCTGATGTATCTGATAGAAAAGCTGTTCGGATTTATCTCGAATGTCACATTGTTTGAGCTTTCGAATACCAACAAGGGACTGCTGCGCAATCTGAGCGAGATAGCTCCAGGCACCTTCCAGCACTCCATCACCGTGGGAAATCTGGCTGCAGAAATCGCCAACCGTATCCATGCCAACAGTCTGCTCGTGCGTACGGGTGCATTATATCATGACATCGGCAAGATGAGCAATCCAGTATTCTTCACCGAAAACCAGGCTGGCGTCAATCCGCACGACCAGCTTACCGACCTGGAGAGTGCACAGATCATCATCAGCCACGTGACCGATGGCTTGAAAATGGCAGAAAAGGCCAACCTTCCTGGCATCATCAAGGATTTCATCTCCACTCATCATGGCACCGGACTTACCAAGTATTTCTATATTAATTATTGTAATGCCCACCCAGATGAAAATGTAAACAAGGAACTTTTCCAGTATCCGGGACCGAATCCATTCACCCGTGAGCAGGCTATTCTGATGATGGCCGACACGGTGGAAGCAGCCTCCCGCTCGCTCAACGAATATACCGAGGAAAGCATCAGCACGCTCATCAATAAGCTCATCGACGGTCAGGTGGCAGAAGGTTTCTTCAAGGAATGTCCTATCACCTTCCGCGACATCGCCCTGGCCAAAGTGGTGCTCACAGAGCGTCTGAAATCCATTTATCATACACGAATTTCGTATCCGCATCTGAATAAATAACGGGTGATTATAGAACATAAATAAATCCCGATTTATTGCACATATCATTTATTCTGTGCAGTAAATCGGGATTTTATTGTTAATATACTTTAAATAAGAAATAAAAGCAGTGGTGAAATAGAACATTCTTCTTACCTTTGCGGACGTTTTTATTTAAATTTATTAAAATGAAGAAACTAAAATTAGTTTGTGTTGCCATTGCGATGGCAAGTGCAGCACCTACTTTTGCAGGTGGTTTGCTCACTAATACAAACCAACATGTAGCATTCAATAGAATGATGAGCCGTGAGGCTTCCATCGGTATCGATGGTGTTTATTACAACCCAGCAGGCGTTGTATTCATGGGTGAAGGTCACCATCTTGCCATCAACTGGCAGTTGGCTTACCAGACACGTAGCATTGAAAATGACTATGCATTGTTTAATTATAATGCAAAGAATCCAAAGACTCCTCGTACCTTCAAGGGTAAGGCATTTGCCCCAGTTATCCCATCTTTCCAGTATGCTTACAACAAGGGCAAGTGGTCTTGGCAGGCTAATTTCGCCCTCACTGGCGGTGGTGGTAAGTGTACTTTCGATGATGGTCTTGGCTCTTTCGAGAAAGTCGTGGCAAACATCGGCCTACTTGGCAACGCACTTGCTCCATATATGGGTCACATCTTGCCAACCAATCCAAACATTCCGAACCCTGTAACAAAACAGATGGGCGGTTATATGTACTCATACGATAGCTATATGCATGGCCGCCAATACTACTTTGGCCTGTCTCTTGGCGCAGCATACAAAGTAAATGAGCATTTGGCTGTAGCTCTCGGCGTACGTGGAGTGTATGCGACATGCAATTATTACGGATACGTAGAAAATATCACATTCGTCGGGAATGAAGGTAAACTTCTTCCTTTGTCAACCATTGTAGACAAAAACGACCCTAAGAGTTCTGACATAGAATTGAACACTAACCAAAGTGGTATTGGTTTCACTCCAATCATCGGCATCGATTATAAGACAGGACGCTGGAATTTCTCTGCAAAATATGAATTTAAGACTCGCCTCCGTTTAAAGAACCAAGGCACAGTCATCAGTCCTGTTGGCAAACTTAACGATGTTGGTCCTAACCTCTTGCAATATGGTGTTCCTGCAGCAGCATTGGCACAAGTTGCCCCTGCCATTGATGAAGCTAAAAACAGCATCAATGAGTTGATAGCTGAATATGATGAAGACCAAAACAAGAAAGTGGCTGGCGATATCCCTTCACTCTTAACCATCGGTGCAGGATACAGTCCAATTGATGCTCTTCGCATCAACGTGGGCTTCCATTGGTTCGACGATAAAAACGCAACATCTTCTTACTCTTGGACAGACAAAGATGGTGAAGCAAACCGAGTAGATCGTCATAAGAAACTAAAGCGTGGTACATTGGAATATAATGCCGGCATTGAGTATGACCTCGACAAAAAAGTTACACTTAGTACAGGCTGGCAAAACACAAACTACGGCTTGACAGATGACTACATGGACGACAAGTCGTTCGTCACAAGTTCCAACTCAGTAGCAGTAGGTGGTGTTTACCACATTAACAAGAAAATGGATTTGAACGTGGCTTACTTCCACACATTCTATCAGCACAAGAAAACCTCAGAGACAGTAAAGCAAACAGGAAAAGACTACACCTCTGATTATACCCGTAACAACAACGTGTTTGCGGTAGGTCTCGACATCAATTTCTAAAGACGAGGTTGAAAAAAATAGAATTAGACTTATGTTTTCTTAACATAATAGATCAGTTCATAACTACAAACATGCAAAAAAAGGCTATCCCTTTCCTTCGATTGGGATAGCCATTTTTTTTATTTTGTATCCGCAATCATCTGTCTGATTATTGCGGATCCACATCATAGTATATTTGCAAAGCCCCATACCTTGGGTCCTTCAGCATCATCGTCTGGGCATACTTCAGGTATTCCCTCACCTTCTTCTGATCAATGCCGTTCTCCAGTTTAAGCACTATCTTACGGATATTCATTGTCTTCACACGAGCCACTGCAGGCTTATCAGGTCCTAAGATTCTCTCCCCAAACCATCCTCGCAAGGTCTGTCCCAGCTCCATACTTGCCTGCTGACAGACTTTCTCATGCTTGTGCTTCAGATAGACGTTGATGAGATGATAGAAAGGCGGATAATGAAAGGCTTTACGTTCTTCCAGCAAGTCGCGGTAGAAAGTGGCATAATCATTGTGAACCACCTGCGAGATAACAGGCAATTCCGGAGATTTCGTCTGCAGAATTACCAGTCCTCGCTTGCCCTTTCTGCCAGCCCTTCCACTCACCTGCGCCATCATCATAAAGGCATGTTCGTAGGCACGGAAGTCAGGATAATTGAGCATCGAGTCGGCATTGAGAATACCCACTACGCTCACCTTGTCAAAATCCAGTCCCTTGGAGATCATCTGCGTACCAATAAGCAGGTTGGTCTTTCCCGAAGAAAAATCCTCTATCAGGCGCTCATAGGCATTGCGGGTGCGGGTCGTATCAAGATCCATACGGGCAATACGCGCCTCAGGGAAGATTTCAGTCAACTGGTCTTCCACCTTCTCTGTTCCGATACCACGCCCCGTCAGTTCGGTACTTCCACAATTAGGACATTCCGTAGGAACAGGATACGTGTAGCCACAATAATGGCAGGTAAGTAGATTGATATTCTTATGCAATGTGAGCGACACATCACAGTTTTTGCATTTCGGAACCCATCCACATACCTTACACTCTATCATCGGCGCAAAACCGCGCCTGTTCTGAAAGAGAATAGCCTGTTCGCCACGCTGCAAGGCCTCTCTTACGGCAGCCAAGAGTTGTGGCGAATATGCCCCCTTCATGATCTTGCGATGGCGCAAATCCTTCACATCCACCACCTGTATTTCCGGCAATTGGATGTCTTTATATCGCGTTTTCATCTCCACCAGACCATACTTTCCCTGCTGGGCATTGTAATAACTTTCCATCGAAGGAGTAGCCGTACCCAAGAGCACTTTGGCTTCGGGATACATACTTGCCAAAACGATGGCTGCACTACGGGCATGATAGCGAGGAGCGGGATCCTGCTGCTTGAAACTGGTTTCATGCTCCTCATCCACTATCACAAGTCCGAGTTTCTGAAAAGGCAGGAAGACTGCACTTCTGGCACCTAAGATGACATCATAAGGATGATCAGACATCTGTTTCTGCCAGATTTCCACACGTTCTGCATCGCTATATTTCGAGTGGTAGATACCAAGTCTATCTCCAAAAACCCGGTGAAGACGTTCCATGATCTGCACCGTAAGCGCGATTTCCGGCAAGAGATAAAGTACCTGCTTATGCTCATCGAGCGCCTGTTTGATGAGGTGGATATAGACCTCCGTCTTACCGCTGGAAGTCACACCATGCAAGAGTACCACATTCTTCTTCATCATCTGCATCAGAATCTGGTTGTAAGCATCCTGCTGAGGCATCGAGAGTAGTTTGATTAACTCGAAATGAGATTCGCCAGATGTATTCAGACGCCCTACTTCTATCTCGTATGTAAAAAGAAATCCCTTATCTATCAGACTTTTGATTATGGCAGAGGTGGAATGACTTTCGTTCATCAATTCCTCCTTCGTTACTTTTTCTATAAAAGAAGGAATATCAGAAGGCTGACTTCCATTTGAAGAAGGAATAACAGAAGGCTGACTTCCATTTGAAGAAGGAATATCAGAAGACTGCATATTTCTCAATTCATAGAATTCCTCTCGCAGCAGTCCATTTTCATCTACTTCGTTTTCGAGAAGAATATCCCAATGAGACAGTTGGAGGAAGGTAGTAAAAGCCTTCATTTGCTTGACAGCCCGCCCCATCATCTGAAGCGCCACACGGAGCGCCTGAGAATTGCGATAAGCACTCGACAAACCGACATATAGCTCCATTTTGGGTTTAAACTTCTCTGTAGATTTCAGTCCAGCCGGGAAAGCAGCATTATAGACATCGCCCAATGGAGACATGTAATAATCGCTGATCCACGACCAGAGCCGGTATTGCCTGTCCAGAAGCACAGGGTTTTCATCCAGCACCTGCTCTATCGGTTTCACCTCAAAAGCAGGCTTCTCATCATGCGTTTTCACCGCCATACCGATATACTTCTTGCTCCTTCCCAGGGGTACGAGCAGGCGCTTGCCAAACACAACCCTCCCTTCCATTCCTTCAGGAACAGAATAGGTAAACAAGCCTGGAAGCGGCAAAGGAAGTATCACATCTACGTATTTCATAATGAAAAGTCATCTTGAGAATTATATCGTTGTGCAAATTTATATAAAATTTTCGAATTATAAGCCAGTAAAATAAAAAACTTAAAT
>USJD01000068.1 GCA_900554835.1 uncultured Prevotella sp.
TCTCTACTGGTTTCAAATCATAACGGATCTCATCGGCTTTGAGATACATCACACCAGTAGTATTTCCTGTAATCAGAAGTTTATCGCCCTGATCGAAAGTAGTAGCTTCCACAGCAACCTCAGCCACACCGAGCTTGGAGAAGTACTTCATCACCTTACCTACGAGTACCTTCTTCTCTGTTGCTACCGAACCATAGTGCTTGTTCCATTCGCCGAGTGTCTGACCCTGGTAATAACCATCCCAGAAACCACGATTGAAGACAGTTGCCAATCTTTCGTCCCAGGCATCCTTCTTTTCCTCTGTAAAAGTACCCTCCAGTACAGAAGCAATCGCCTCCTTATAGCACTTTACTACAGTATAGACGTATTCAGGACCACGGGCACGACCTTCTATCTTGAAGACACGCACACCGGCATCCATCATACGGTCGATGAAGCGGATGGTCTTCAAGTCCTTAGGACTCATCACATACTTATTGTCGATTTCCAGCTGATTGCCCGTTTCATTATCAGTTACCGTATAGCTGCGGCGGCAAATCTGCACACACTCACCACGGTTGGCAGAGCGATTGGCATTAGCCAAACTCATATAACACTTGCCGGAAACAGCCATGCAGAGCGCACCATGACAGAACATCTCAATACGAATCTGCTTGCCCATAGGACCACAGATATTCTGCTGCTCTATCTGTTCGTGGATATGCTTCACCTGATCCATATTCAGTTCACGAGCCAGCACCGAAACATCAGCAAAGCGGGCATAGAACTTCAGCGCTTCCGTATTGGAGATATTCAACTGGGTAGAAAGATGAACCTCCTCGCCCACTTCATTACAATAGCTCATCACAGCCACATCACTTGCGATGACAGCCGAGATGCCAGCCTCCTTAGCAGCATCGATAATCTCCTTCATCGTGGCAATATCATCATCATAGATAACGGTATTGACGGTGAGATAAGTCTTGATACCATGCTCATTGCAGGTAGCAGCGATCTCACGCAGGTCATCGATGGTAAAATGATTGGCAGAATGTGAACGCATGTTCAACTTGCCGATACCGAAATAGACAGAATCTGCTCCGGCTTGGATAGCTGCAGCTAAGGATTCGCGAGATCCCACAGGAGCCATCACCTCAAATTCTTTTATTTTATCATTCATGAATGTCATATATATCTTTTTAGGATGCAAAGTTACACTTTTTCTTTGAGATATGAGCAATACTATAGATTTTTATAGTATCTTTGCAGCCAATTAAAAGCAATTTGTACAAAATAAAGTTCAGACAACATGAAAAGAAAGATTATCTTCGCCATACTTGCCACACTATTCATTGCCAGTTGTAACTACAAGAATCAGCCTTCTTCCCAACCATCAGAGAAAGCTGGGAAGAACAACTTACCTGCCCATGTCAAACTCATCGGCACTACCCCCGTCAAGGACCAGGGACATAGCGAACTCTGCTGGGCATACGGCATGTTGGCTACCATCGAGAGCGAACATATCATGAAGGGCGACTCCATCAACCTCTCCATGGCTTACATCGCCCGCATGATGCTGCAGGAAAAAGCCTTGGAATATTATTTTTCTCAAGGTAAAAAACCTATCAGCATGAGGGGTATGAGTTCGATGCTCATCCATTATATCAATAAATACGGAGCCGAACCATACGACAGTTACGAGGACAAGAAAGATATCAACTATAAGGTACTCTGCCGCAAGGTAGAGCAGGTTTGCAACGGTGCTATCGCCAAGGGTGCCGGTATCGCGAAACTAAAGGAAGAACTCAACGATCTCTTCGATTCAGAATTAGGATATATGCCAGCCCAGCAGATTCACATGCTCGGTGCTGAATATACTCCTCTGGAATTTGCCCACAGCGTCTGCTATCCGGAAGAATATGTGGCCCTGACAAGCTTCACCCACCATCCCTTCCGTGAATACTTCTCACTCGAGGTAGCCGACAACCAGATGCATGACGAGTTTCTCAATATTCCTATCGACGAACTGATGCAGCATATCCAGCAGGCGATAGAGAATGGACATCCTGTTTGCTGGGAAGGCGATATCAGCGAACCGGGATTCCAGAATCCTAAGAACAACTATGTGGATATCACTTCTGCCGAGCGCCCTGTCACCCAGGAGTCCCGTCAGAAAGCTTTCGAACAGTTGCATACCACCGATGATCATGTGATGGAAATCATCGGCACCTTCGTTCAGGGCAAGCAGCGATATTACGTTTGCCGCAACTCTTGGGGCACCAACTGGGGCAATCAGGGCCGCATCTATCTCTCAGAAGATTATATCAAGCTCAAAACCATCGCTGTTTATATGAGTGAAGAGGCTTATATCGGCAAATAACAGCAGAAATATATAGAATAGCAGCAATCACATATAGGAAAAAGCTGCTATTATATATATAATAATGTATAAAGGCGATTAGCCGCTTTCAACTACAATCGTCTCATTGCTTGATACAGGTCAATTTTGAGCTAAATACTTGATGTGTGCGCACACACATAGTTGATTTACATCAAAAAAAAGGGTTTATTTGAGACTTTTTCTTCTAAAGATTTGGAAGATACCGAAAATCGTCGTACCTTTGCATCGTCAATAAGACAAAAGGTTATTAGGTTTTTAGGTTAAGATTGTTAGTTGTTTAGGTTTAGTTTTAGGTTTTAGATTGTTAGTTTAGGTAACAGGTATTAGAAAAGGTAAGAAAAAAGATTGTTTATTCAGAGATTAACGAAAATTGTTCAATAGGATTAAGTTGAAAAGGTAAAAAAGAATGTTATAGGATTAACAAATGATGACGCCTGTGTAGCAGAATTTCTGCTTCAGGCTCTGAAATGGAGAGGAACTTAAAATGAAGTCAATCTCCTTTGAGTTATGAGAAATTTGGGAATATAACATTAAAAGTGCGCAAGAGTTCGTGAGAAGTCTTGCGCACTTTCTTTTATCTCCCCCGTCCCCATCTCCCCTCGCCCCCATTTCTAATTTCTCATTTGCTCCTCCCTCTTCATTTGTCATTTCTAATTTCTCATTTGTCATTTCTAATTTTTCTCTCTTCCTTTTGGAAAAAATTCCGATTTTTATTTTGTATTACCGATGAAAAGTCGTACTTTTGCAGAAAAGTGTTGTAATATGGCTAAACATCCTCTTTGGAAAGATGAATACTGGCTTTTGCTATTGCAATTGTACCAGAAAAAGCCAATGGGCGTTAAACCTCTCTATTCGAAAGGCATGGTCAATCTGGCTCTGGAGTTGCATATTGCCCCAGAAGTTCTGCACGAACAGATGTTCAAACTCAGAATGGTCACCCCACGCATCAAGAGGCTTTGGGATAAATATGGAGACAACCCTAAAAAGTTGGCTCGTGATATCCATTTGCTCAAGAAAATGGAAGGATGTGGAAATGCAACACAATTCTATCAAGGGGTTTCCATCAGGGAATCATTCGAGCACGACTGGGAACCTATCGAAGCCGAGCCTTCGCTCACGCCCGTCAAGCTGATTATCATCCTCGACCTTTATTTCCAGCTCACACCCATCACCATGGTGCCGGAAACACCTGAAATCATCGATCTCGCCAAACTCATCAAAACCAGTACGAAGGTGATAGTAGAGGCCATGAATGTGTTCCAGATTTGCGACCCATACCTCAACAGAAACGATGTGGTGATCAGCAATCTGATAGACGCATGCAGCAAAATATGGCAGCGGTATGGAAACGGAAATCCTGATAAACTCTACAAACTGGCATTGGAACTGAAAGAATACTTCAAGTAAGTAGAAAAAATACTTCTAATAAGAAGATGATATAACTTTTTAAGTAACTTGGAAAGAACTTATATAAAAGACACGAAACATGACTCAAAAACTCATTCAGACACAGGAGCAGAAACTACAACAGCTCCAGCGACTCTCCGCCCAACAGATGTTGCAGGTGAAGATGCTGGAGATGCCGCTCAACGAACTGGAGGATAATATCAATGCCGAACTGGATGATAATCCTGCCTTGGAAACTGAGAATCCGGACGATGCACTCATGGGAGAGGGCAACGAAGACCGTTCGGCTCTGGATGATTCTGACAACAGTAATAACGATGAATTTGGAGACGATGCCTACGAAGCACAGTCGGAAAAAGAAGAAAGAAAGGACGAACTGGACCAGGCTTTGGAAAGTATCGGGAAAGATGACCAGATGCCCGACTACAATACTGACAGATATAATACGCAGAACGCCGACTACGAGGAAATGGTTTATGGCGATACGACTTCCTTCTACGATAAGTTGAAGGAACAGATGGACATGCAGATACTTACAGATAAAGAAAAGCAAATCATGGAGTATCTGATTGGTTCGCTGGATGAAGACGGATTGCTCCGCAAAGACCTGGACAGCATCTGCGATGAGCTCATCATCTACCATAA
Source organism: uncultured Prevotella sp. (assembly GCA_900554835.1). Lineage (GTDB taxonomy): Bacteria > Bacteroidota > Bacteroidia > Bacteroidales > Bacteroidaceae > Prevotella. The sequence goes on from USJD01000068.1 coordinate 4,433, forward strand.
TATTGATGTAAGCGAAAAAGAAATTGAACATGTGCTCCACAAACTCCAGTCGTTCGACCCTGCCGGCGTGGGCGGAAGAAGCCTGCAGGAATGCTTATTACTGCAGGTAAAAAGATTGCCTAAGGGAGTGCTGCGCAAAACCATGGAGGAAGTATTCGAGGATTATTTCGACGAATTTACCAAGAAACATTGGGATAAGATCAAGTCTGGACTGGAACTCAACGAAACCCAGTTGGAGACACTCAAGGACGAGATACGCAAGTTGAATCCTAAACCGGGCGCATCGCTTGGCGAGACTGACGGACGAAACATGCAGCAGATCAATCCCGACTTCATCGTAGATACAGCCGATGACGGAACCATTACATTCACGCTCAACCGAGGCAATATGCCAGAGCTGACCGTATCTCCTTCCTTCACCGACATGATAGAAACCTACAAAAGGCACAAGGACCAGATGAGCCGGAAAGACAAGGAAGCCCTGCTCTATGCCAAGGAGAAAGTAGATAAGGCTCAAGGCTTTATCGAAGCCATCAAGCAGCGCCGACATACGCTCATCATCACCATGAAGGCTATCATCGACATACAAAAACAGTTCTTCCTGGATGGTGACGAGGCAGACCTCAAGCCAATGATTCTCAAGGATGTAGCAGAAAGAACGAAACTTGACATCAGTACCATTTCACGAGTAAGAATCGAGAAATATGTACAGACCAAATGGGGCATATTCCCACTCAAGTTCTTCTTTACAGACAGCTATACCACCGAAGACGGCGAGGAACTGTCAACACGCAAGATCAAGATTGCCCTCCAGCATCTCATCGAAAACGAGGATAAGAAGAAACCTCTCAGCGATGATGCCATTTCCAAGGTCATGAAGGAAAAGGGATTCCCTATTGCACGACGCACCGTGGCTAAATACAGAGAGCAGTTGGGTATCCCGGTAGCACGATTGAGAAAATAAATTCAGGAAAAAAACAACAAGGTTACATACAACATAGTTTGTTATGAAAGAGAAAAATATCATATTGGCGGCACGCATCATGAGCATGATCTTCACCCCCTTCTACCTGCCTTTGGTAGGACTGGTGGCACTGTTTCTGTTCAGCTATATGTCGCTGCTGCCGTTGGCATACAAGTTGCCGATGCTGCTCACGGTGTATATCTCCACCATCCTCATGCCCTCCCTGCTGATACACCTATACCGCAGGTTTCAGGGATGGACATCCAAGGAATTGGGCAGGAAAGAGCGCCGTGTCGTACCCTATCTGATATCAATCCTGTGCTATTTCGGCTGTTTCTTTCTGATGGAATACCGCAACACGCCGAGAGTAATCAGCATTATCCTGGTAGCGGCATTGGTGATACAGATGGTATGCGCACTCATCAATGTATGGTGGAAAATCTCCACCCACACGGCAGGCATCGGTGGACTGGCAGGAGGACTGGTAGTCTATTCGATTGCCTTTTCCTTCAATCCAATCTGGTGGCTGGCATTCGTCATCCTGCTGGCAGGCATGGTGGGTACAGCCCGCATGATTCTCCGTCAGCATACGTTGGCGCAGGTGGTAACAGGATTCCTCGTTGGAGTAGTGTGCGCTCTCTTTATTATATAAGGTGAGCATTCATTAGATGAATAGAACAAAAAAATTATCAATATTAAATATAAAAGCAAATGAAACCATTAGTTAGCATTATCATGGGCAGTACCAGTGACCTGCCTGTTATGGAAAAAGCATGTAAGTGGTTGAATGACAACCAGATTCCTTTTGAGGTAAATGCCCTCTCTGCTCACCGCACTCCAGATGCAGTAGCAGCATTTGCCAAAGGAGCTAAAGACCGTGGTGTGAAGGTTATCATCGCCGCTGCAGGTATGGCTGCTGCTCTTCCTGGCGTGATTGCAGCAGAAACTCCGCTGCCAGTTATCGGTGTGCCTATCAAGGGTATGCTCGATGGTCTGGATGCCATGCTCAGTATCATTCAGATGCCTCCTGGCATTCCTATCGCCACAGTAGGTGTCAACGCTGCTCAGAACGCAGCTATCCTGGCTGCAGAGATGATTGCATTGGGAGACGAGGAAGTGGCAGAGAAGGTGCAGGCATGGAAGGCTGGTCTGGACGCAAAGATCGAGAAGGCCAACAAGGAGCTGCATGAAATCAAATACGATTATAAATGTAATTAATATATCCTGATATGCCCCTTCCCTGGGGCATATCTCATCTTATACATTATGGTAGATTTATTCAATTATACCCGACGCGCTTCTTCTGTTGCCCATGTCGGAGAACTTGACTTAGGCGGTAACAATCCTATCCGCATCCAGTCGATGACCACTACCAATACCAATGATACCGAGGCTTGTGTACGTCAGGCGGAGGAAATCATCAAGGCTGGTGGCGAACTGGTACGCTTTACCACCCAGGGCTCCCGTGAGGCTGAAAACATGAAGAATATCAATGCGGGCATCCGTGCCGATGGTTTCAACACTCCGCTCGTGGCTGACATCCACTTCAATCCGAATGTGGCTGATGTAGCTGCGCTCTATTGCGAAAAGGTGCGTATCAATCCTGGCAACTACGTGGATCCTGCCCGCAAGTTTATCAAGCAGGAATATACCGACGAGGAATATGCCCACGAACTCCAGAAGATTGAGGAACGATTCGTTCCTTTCCTCAATATCTGCAAGGAGAATCATACTGCTATCCGCATCGGCGTAAACCATGGTTCACTCTCCGACCGCATCCGCAACCGCTATGGCGATACTCCGGAAGGCATCGTAGAGAGTTGCATGGAGTTTCTTCGCATCTGCAAGAAAGAGAATTTCCACGATGTGGTCATCAGTATCAAGTCATCCAATACCGTGGTGATGGTGCGCTCTATGCGTCTCTTAGTGGATGAGATGGAGAAGGAAGGAATGAACTACCCTCTTCACCTGGGCGTTACCGAAGCCGGTGAGGGTGAAGATGGAAGAATCAAGAGTGCTGTGGGCATCGGTGCGCTTCTGGCTGATGGCATCGGTGATACCGTGAGAGTAAGTCTGAGCGAGGAACCTGCGGCTGAGATTCCTGTAGCCCGCCATCTGGTGGATTATATCGGAAAGAAACAAGGTCAGCTGATGATTCCTGCTGCGGCTTGTCCTTCTTTCGACTGGTTGCACCCTACTCGCCGGGAAACCGAGGCTGTGGGCAATATCGGTGGCACTCAGGTGCCTGTAGTCATCAGCAACCGTATCAATGGCGAGAGCACGATTTGCGAGAATAAGGATGCCCAACCCGACTATATCTATATAGGTGGAAAGATGCCTAAGCAGTTTGTGCCGGGACAGAGCTATATCGTAGATTACAACGTCTATGAGACGCTCAACTGCAAACCGGAGACTACGGGTGCCAAACTCTATCCTATCTTCCCTGCTATGGCAATGCCGTTCATCGCCAGCATCAAGGCTGACATCAAGTTCCTCACACTCCAGTTTGGTACTCCTGCCGAAGAATACATCGCTTGCTTGAAGAATCATCCGGAGGTGGTAGTCATCTGCGTCAGCAATCACCAGAACCGTTTGGGCGACCAGCGCGCATTGGTTCATGAGATGATGAATGCCGGCTTGAAGAACCCTGTTGTCTTTGCGCAGATGTACCAGCACAGCAAGGAAGAGAAGAGCGACTTCCAGTTGGAGGCTGCTGCCGACATGGGTGCGCTGATGATAGACGGTCTGACCGATGGTATCTGGCTGATGAACAATGGCGACATTCCAGCCCAGACCATTGATGAGACTGCTTTTGGAATACTTCAGGCTGCCCGTCTGCGTACCAGCAAGACCGAGTATATCAGTTGTCCTGGTTGCGGCAGAACCCTCTACGATCTCCGCGAAACCATTGCCAAGATCAAGGAAGCCACCAAGCACCTGAAGGGTCTGAAGATTGGCATCATGGGCTGCATTGTGAATGGTCCTGGCGAAATGGCAGATGCCGACTATGGCTATGTGGGCGCCGGTCCTAACAAGGTAAGCCTCTATCGCAAGCAGGTTTGCGTAGAGAAGAACATTCCGCAAGAAGTGGCAGTAGAGCATCTGCTTGCCCTCATTGATGCGGATAAGAAATAAAGATGGTATAAATCGAATTTACAAACAGCCGTGTTCTAACACGGATTGTACTTCATTGATTAAAATTGAACTCTTGAAGTCCCCGGTGCGTGATGCATCGGGGACTTTTTGTGTGTACTTTGACATTTATAACCAAACGTATCAAGGTGCCGCTGAACAGGACATCAACGGGATTCTTATTTCTCCACCAGTATCGTTTGGGTGACCAACGCACATTGAAAAAACATAACCCCTTATAACTGACTAAAACAGCTATAAGGGGTTATGAATCATTAAATTTACCAATCAACAGTTTGGGTTGAAGATTTAGACTTGAGCATCTCTCGTATATCATAAAGTGTACTAACGGCTAATTTAGCCATTGAAAGGAATGCTTTATTATACATCTTACGTGAATCTGAATCAGGATTTAATGGAGACACATCTTTTACCTTCACTATTCTATTCTCATTTATGTTTCCATTAATTCTAATTAAGTCATATTCTGTCAAACTAAAACAAATTCTTGCCCTACCTTGTTTAGCATCAATTCTCATATGATGAACGCAATTAAAAGTATATTGGTTGGGAAAAGCTGCATACGACTCGAAATTATTAAATGCCCCTTTACCAATTACGAGATTATCCGGATTGAGATTTTCTATCTCATATTTAGAAGGTCTGTAAGCATCCTCAAGATATTTTTTTGAATATGAAATGATTTCAGAAGAAGAAAGAGGCAAACTATCAACTATGAGAACAAATGATACTCCATTTCCATCAGCCTTCCAAATATCAGATAACTGTTTTATAGATTGCTCTATATTCTTTGAATTAAATGTATTTTTGAAAGGTGAGTTCTTTAAAATAGAATTCACAGGGTCCTGAGCATAAACGCAACAGACAACAAACAAGAGAATAAAAATTACGTTTATTTTTTTCATACTTAAAAAAATTAAATACAGACGTATATTCGAAAATATACGCCTGTTATATTATGTTGAATCAAAGAATTACTTTAATAGTCCTGCTCGATTGAAATCACGTGTATAATTTATAATACCATGTGGATCCTCTTTGATACCCTTGATATTTACACCCCAGCCCTTTACATTTACATTGCGTGTCTTGTAAAGACCAAAGAACCAACTGTGTTTTTCAACAGTAAACTCTGGATCAAGAATAATATCAACATTATTATTAGTCTTAGCTCTAAAAAGAGCCTGACGCTGTGCTCTTGAGAGACCTCTATAACGGTTACTATTAGTCAATTGCTTATCGCCGTTGCGAGTAAGGCTAATAAAACCGAACAATGTCTTAGTTTGCACATCAGCAGAAATCTGCTTTGCACCATTGTAATCCAAATCAGCAGCTACATAAGTGTTGATAGAGTTACCTGCGATACCCATTACTGGAGCATCCACATTGTAATGTGCGCAGCTTGTAAATGCTAAAGCTGCAATACCAAATGCGAAAAAACTTGTAATTTTTTTCATAATAATTACTTTTGTGCCTCTAAAGCCCAATAAGGCAATTGTTTGGTAAAATAGAGAGACTAAATAACGTAAAAAGCGTGGGCTTCCCACTTCTACTCGTCAAAAATTGAGGCCCTGAGATTGCCTTTGTGTGTGACGAATAGAGTGTTTGCCCACGCAGGTATTATGAGTATCGCATCGGAAAGTGTGCATGAAGATATAACATACCCTCAAACACACCCCCGGGATACGATTAATTCATACCCGTAACATTCACTTCTAACATTGTCATTGGCACACAATTCGAATTTCTCAGGTTCCAATTATCCAATTGACAAAGCATCAATGACGCTTTCACTTTATGTAGTGTCCAATACTCTATATTCTCTGACTTATATCTGAGTTCTTTCAAGTTTGACCTTTAACCCAAAATTTTTAGAGGATTCGAGTTAAGACTTTGCAAAAATAAACATTTTTTCGTAAATAACAAAAGAAAATAAACAAAAAATGTTATTTATAAGTAAACATTCATATAAAAGTAATTTATATGAATACTAAAATTTGCACTTATGAGGGCATAAAATAACAAAAAACTGCAAAATCCAAAGGAATCTCTATATTAGAGAGAACAAAGATATAAAAAGAGTTAATATAGCAAAAAAGCTACCTAAAAATTTGGCATCTTATAGCTTTTTCGCTACCTTTGCAACGTCATTCAGACAAAGAGTTCTTTCACATAATAAATGGAAAAACGATGAAGTACAATCAATTGTACAATGAGTTGACTAAAGCAGGATGCTTTATCACTCAACATGGTTCCGAACATGACGAATGGTTAAATCCCAAGACTGGGATAAAAATCAGAGTGCCAAGACACGGAAGCCATGAGGTTAGACCAGGGTTGCTTAGACGCATTAAAAAGGCTTTGCTCGGACAATAAGTCCGGGCACCTGCCCTTAACCTTACAATTGTACGGCTCGTGTTTTTATATGTGAAGAACTCTTTTTAATATGAAATTCAAGTTATAATATAATATGGCAAAGAAAATTGTTTTGATTATAGAATACGGCAACGGAGGCTATTCATGCTACAACGACGAACCGATTGGTAAATATGCCGTTATAGATGGAGATGGGGTGACACCTGAAGAAGCAAAAGCTGACTTCATGAAAGCCCTCGAAGAATGTCGTCAGACTTCTCCTGAGGATGGTGATATCAATCAGGATTTTGAATTTGAATATAAATATGACATACAGGCGTTCTTCAAGGAATTTTCATTTCTCAACGCCACAGATATCGCTCGACGTGCTGGCATTAATCCTTCACTCATGCGACAATATACCAGTGGAGTAAAAACTGCTGGTGAAAAAACATACGGCAAGTTAAATGCCTGCCTGAATAAAATCAAATCGAATTTACAAGCAGCCGTGTTCTAACACGGATTGTACTTCATAGATTAAAATTGAACTCTTGAAGTCCCCGGTGCGAGATGCATCGGGGACTTTTTTGTGTACTTCTACATTTATATCAGGGCAGCCTTTGAACAGGGCATCAACGGGATTCTTATTTCTCCACCAGTACCTCCTTCTCTTCATAACTGTCGAAGCCGATGCTCATATCAGCACCATGCTCCCGGAAGATGGAGAGAAGGCGTTCCTGTATGTAGGGAGGGATGTCAATCTCGCCACTCCTTGCCTTATAAAACCTGCGACGGGTATAAGGCGTATGGGAATAGAAATAACGGGTTCTGCCCGATGGGATGGTATTGTAAATGCGCAGGAATCCCCTCGCCCATACTTGCTTTTCTGCTACAAGATGATAGGGACACTTCTCGCCTTCACACTCCAGATGCTTCACATTGAGCACCTCAAAGGTGTCAGCATTGGCAAGCGCCTTGACATACTGCGCATAACGGGCGCAAGTATTGCTACGTGTGCAGGTTGCCATGGGGCAAACTACATGATGTGGAATATTCTTCATACTTTCTTTTATTTTTAAGTTATTTATAATTCATAGAAAAAGGCTCAGACAGGGATGGTAAAGCACAGAGATAGAATGCTGGAACTCAGAGATAGCGTTTTAACTTACTATGGCACATTTGTGCCCTCAGCCAGGGCACAAATGTGCCGTAGGCAAGTAAAATCATAACTCTGAGCTTTACAACTGAAAACAAGTCATTTCGCTCTCGGAAAACAGGGACACCGGAATTTTGAAATCCGATACGACGTTTTGCCTTCACCCTTCATGTATTCGTCCGGAATGCCGATAAACACTGGGGTTCCGAGGGTGAAGGGTAGAATTTAACCCTTCATAACCCTTCATAATCCTTCATCATAAATGCGGAGCCGCTTACCAATCAGGCTGACGCAGCAGAAACAAGCAGATAAGACTGTCCCCTCATAGTATGTTTATTGGAGCATCCCATCAGTCTGAGCGTCTGGCCAATTTTCACTTTCAGACCCATGCTTGGCTGCAACATAGGATACTGCTCATGGAGCACATTATAGACCTCTGAACAATTCATCCACTTCGCCTTATCTTCTTCCTCTGGCACTCGGAAACAAGTCTTGAGCATCGTCTCCAAATCATCGGTCTTGAAGAAAGCTAAATTACGTTCCTGCAAGCGAATCACCTCCTCATTGGAGAACCAATAAGGTATCTTCTTATCCCTCAGTTCATACATTACTTGCGCATAGAGCTGGTCGTAATAGACGACCGAGGCGTTGTCTATATGACGACCGGAAGGGATGTGAATACAGATGAATCGGCGACTTCCCGTTGGGTCGCAGAGCGGATGCTCATCATTGGTGGTGGCCAGGAAGGAAGCATAGCGGGGACGGTCTGCCTGCGCCTTGCCGAAGATAGGACGGCCGTTCACCTTTACTTTGGAAAGGGTCTGTTTCAGCTTGCCCTGCTGGTTAGGTCCCATGTTGGCAAACTCGTCTATGTTGACATAGAGGTTGTGGGTGAGCGCCATCTCTGCATCAAACTTATTGCCGAAGTTGATGTGGTCGAGGAAATACTGGCGCAGGTGCTCTGGCAAGAGACGATTGGCAAAGGTACTCTTTCCGCAACCCTGTGAACCAATCAATACTGGCACCACCTCATTGCCATGCAGCGTATCCATCTGCAGCCAATGAGCCACCGCAGAACGGAGCCAGATGGCACACCATGACAGTTGTTCACTTGTCAGCCCTGGTATTCTGCTGAACAGTTCGGCAACATGGTTCTTGCCATCCCACTTGGGCAATCCCATGAGATAAGCTCGGATAGGATCAAAGTCAGGAACGACATCAGAACAGATGTATTCCTCGATGTCCTGTCGGGGCGACTTCTTGCCTCCCACTCCCATTTTTTTGGCTGCTCTGACAATGGAGTTAACCTTCTCCCTGGTCATCACCTCCCATTTCAGATTGCTATTCTGAAGAGTGGTCTCCTCTTTCTCATCAACAGAAGAAGCCTCATTATCAGAAGATTCCTCATCATCAGGAGAACCCCCGTTTATGTCCTTCAGAACAGCCATTTCCGTCTTTCCGCTAAGCAAATTACGACGGAAGGCATAATGCTCTTCCATGAAACTCTCTACCATATAGATAGAAGATCCGCTACCTGTCATCAATAATGACATCTCATTTAGTTGTTTGTTCATAAACCAATAATTTAAAATATTAATAATAATCAATTAGCTATTGTCATATCGTTCTGCAAGCCTCGCCTTCCAACTTGCTCCTTTTTTTTGAGATGAAGGGCGATGAAGGGTAATGAAGGGTAGTTTTGAGTAACTCATCCCGTAACATCCTATCACACAGCAACTTACAAGCAGCCCATGAAGGGTGAAGGGTTTTTGCCACATCGCAGTACGATTTTTTATCGACAATGCAAAGATACAAAACGGAAGCCCCCTTTTCCAACTTTTCCCTGCAACCCGGAAACACAGCAGGGAAAAACAGGGAAAAAATAAAGGGTAACGGGGAAAACAGCAGGGAAAAATAAAATTTCCTTATACATTCATTGTTTTTCTCACTCTTTTTCTTTATCTTTGCACCATTATAATATTCATTCAAATCATGCAAGTCATTACCCATACAAAACAGGTAATAACAGGCTATTTACACAACCATGACAGATAAAGACGAACAACAATCACCGTTCAGCTATGAAGTTTTCGACCGACAACTGAACACCTTTTATATGATGTGCCAGGTTCTCATGCAAGGCTGGGAAGACTACAGCACCCAGGAGATGAACTTTGACATCCGCTCTCTATGCACCAAGGCTTCAAGGCTCTGCTACATGGCAGACCAGGATTTTGCTTTGCAGCACAACGACCTGACCCACCAGCGCAAGTTCATCAATCAGACCCATATCGACAACATCAGCCAGATCGTCATCAATGAGATGAGCCCTTTCTTAAAAAAAGTAATAGAAAATTATCAGGTCACCAAAATACTGGAAGGCCATAAGAGCGGCATGTTTTCTGCACAGATGAGCATCCTGTTCCCTAAACTGCATGAACTGCTCATAGAGGATGGTATGTCGGAAAACTCCATTGCCAATTTCTTAACAGACATCAATATCGTAGAAAAAGCTTTTCTCAAGAAAAACAAATTTGCGAAATATCCAGGAGTTAAACCCGAAGAAAGATTCTGGAATATCTTCCAGCTATATGGTTTCTCATGCTATCTGGTCTATCATTTCCGACGGGTAAACGATGTTTGCGGAAGATATATTACGGACGACGAGGCTGGACGACTCACCGAAATGGGGGTACAGAAATATACTACAGACCCGAAAGGCAAGATGGACATCGATCTGTATATCTCTACTCTGGAATATAATAACGACCGGCTGACACTCAACATAGACCAGATGCGCTCCGAACAGCGCAAACTGCAAAACGAAGTGCCTGACAGTCTGCTCCTGCCATTCCTACACCATGTAAACGATGCCTATGAGATGGGAAAGGAAGTAAACCGGCTGACATTTACTGCTGAAGAATACATCAGCTTGCTCTCTGCTACTGCCAAATGGCAACTTCTGGAACAGCGGATTTACGAATGTCAGAATCCGAATGAAATAAAACCGCAGTTCGACAATGAGGTTTTTGTAACGGCACTCAATGGCAGACCGGTAAAAATGGAAGAATTGAGAAAAACGATTTCGCTGATGGTGAAGTTGGTAAACAGGAAGAATCAATGGTTCTGCGTATGGAGCGTACTGAAGCATCACAATCTTTTGGGCAACTATTCTCATGAGGCTTTTGCCCGTCAGATGATGAGCAGCTACTGGTTTGGCGACGTAGAAGACTACAAGCGTTTTTCTGGCGACACCTTGCGTGAATACAAGCGTTACTTCTCCGACTACGACTACACGCAATGGGATAATGATGATTTTCTGGAGCAGAAGCAGCTGTTCGGCATGACCAAATGGTCGAACTCTCTCTGCCAGAAGTTTCAGAAGCTATGCCAGGAGATGGAGCAAGCCATCGTGGGGTGGAAATACTTATAACCTCTTGATTTCCAAAATAATATTAAAGTTCACAAGTTTGTGGTCCACAAACTTGTGAACTTTATTTTTTTTGCGTACTTTTGCATCAGAAATCAAGAAGAAAGTGAATGAAGAATGTCTGCAAGACCGCATCAAGAAATCTCTGATTGACAAAGAGATTATCTACATCGAGAAGCAGGGTGTTTTTCTTGCCGACTGTGTATTTGAACTCTGGTTTAAGAAGGAAATGATGTGATGCCTCATAAATCAGCAAATATCATTATTTTAGAGTAAAAACAGCCGATAGTGTGCGAAAGTTGATGTTTTTAAGCATATTTTCGCACGTTATCGGCTGTTTTTCATAAAAAATGCCTATCTTTGCAGCATAACTAAAATAAGAAGATATGGCAGAAACTATCATCGGAAGACATCAAGAGAAAACCCTGCTGGAGAAATATTACAATTCTGGTAAAGCAGAGTTTATCGCCATGTATGGCAGGCGAAGAATAGGAAAGACATTTCTGATTCGCCAGTACTTCAAGAACCAATTTTCATTTGACATGACAGGTGTACTTGAAGGCAACAAAAACGAACAAATCACCGCTTTCCACATGGCACTCAAAACATACGGATATACAGGCAAGAAAAATACAACTTGGCTGGATGCCTTCTTTGCGCTTCGCCAACTTCTGGAACCCAAGTTACAGGACGGTAAGAGATGCGTGATATTTATTGATGAATTGCCATGCTTAGACACACCGAAAGCAGGCTTCGTTCATGCCTTAGGACATTTTTGGAATAGTTGGGCAAACTGGCAATCCCAAATTATGCTCATCGTCTGCGGCTCAGCCACATCATGGATGGTTCGCAATATCATCGATAATCATGGAGGCTTACACGACCGGGTTACTCATGAGATGCCTCTCCATCCATTCACTTTAGCAGAAACAGAGGAATACTTCCAAAAGAATGGATTCAGGTGGAAACGCCTAAGCCTCTTACAAGTATATATGGCTATAGGTGGCGTACCTTATTATATGAGTCTCTTCTCACCAGAAGAAAGTCCTGCACTTGGCCTCGACAGACTATTCTTTAGTGCGAATGCAGAACTACAAAAAGAATATCGTCGCCTTTTCTATTCACTTTTTCGCAATGCTCAACCCTACCAAGACATTATCTCTGTTTTGGCGAAAAAATCCTCCGGCATGACAAGAGAAGAGATAAGCAAGGCATTACACATCGATAACAATGGAAGACTGGGAAATATGCTCACAGACTTGGAATATTGTGACTTCATACGAAAATATAGTATTAGAGAAAAAAAGGTGAAAAGCAACTCTGCTCTATACCAGTTAGTTGATTTCTATACCATCTTTCATTAGTGTCCAATAAAAATTGGACACGTTAATTAATTAATCAAATAGTCCCTTA
>USJD01000069.1 GCA_900554835.1 uncultured Prevotella sp.
ATTCCAAAATTACGTTAAATCACGCTTGTGAATTTTCACTTGCGAAACTTTAGTTTATTATATATAAGGATGGTAAGATGGATGTCAACTATACCATAACTCCAACCATCACCTCTACATATGCCCCTATTATTGGAATGGCAATAAAGGCGAAACCTAAACAATGGTTAGGTTTAGGTCCTGATGAGAGTTTCCCAAACAAGAAGTCTTATGGATTTATTGGAGTTTGGGATGCAAGAAAATTGATAGGTACACGTTCTGCAAAGTGGGTAGAAACAACCGATAACAGACGCTTTGTTTTAAATGGTGATGGGTATATTGATCGCGATGAGGTTGATGCTTCTGAAATAAGAATACTAAGCCATGTCCTCGGGCGTTCTGAGAAAGGACGACTCAATTATCCAGAATATCGCATAGTTTCAGGAAAAACATATAGCGGCTCTTTTTCTGTTAGATAAATTAGACAATTGATAAATAATTTAAAGCATTCCCTCAAAAGTCAGATAAAGGCTTTTGAGGGAATATTTGATTATTTCTTTAATCCATTATCTGTACCTACTAATATATTCTGATGTAAATCTTCTACTATAAATTGAATATTATTGCTTGGTAAACCATCGTTGCGTGATAGTTTGTTAAAATGATAGGCTCTTTTTTTTGAGTTGTCAGAATAGAGAATACCATTAGTACTTGTTCCTATCCATATTGTTTTATGTGAATCTTCGAAAATATTTTTGCTTTTATATCTGAAACTCTTGTATAATAATCTGGTATGTTGGGATTAAAAACATAACGTGCATGGCTTCACCTTGGCAATGACCAGCCAATGCAGTTTCTATCGCCCGATCTCAGAGTTGGACAATGATGGTGGCTTGCGAAGAGGTGACGGAATAAAATAAAAACGAAAGAACTATAAAACCTCCCTGCATCTGATGGCACTCAGCCATAGACGCAGGGAGGTTTTCATTTGTTATCAATCATCGTTGCTAGAAAACAACCTTGTCAGAAAACAACCTTCTTGCCATTGACAATATAAAGACCTGGAGCAATTTGCTTTTTCAATTCTCCATACTTCACTTGATGCTTAAAAAGCACACCGTCCAAAGTATAGACATCCACAAGGCTATCCACTGTTATCTGCTCGATGCCTGTAGATATAGCTTTCACCTTCAACTTACCCTCGGTTAGCAACTCAGAGTCATCCCATTCATAGCCATTGCCATCAATGGTATAAGTTCCAGAGATACCAGCGACACCTGTTGTCTTGAACATCTGAACCTCGTCTCCGACATTCAAGGTCGTCCCCTCCTCTACCATAGGACGAAGGATTGCATCGTTCAAGGTTACACTCTTGCAAGTCATAAAACCAGTAAACACAGCCTTGCTATCCACGGTCAAGATTCCAGTAGTCTTGGCATTCTTGGAATAAAGCGTACCCTCCTCTACCCAAATATCAGTCTTATTGGAAGTAGAAGTGAGCGTCTGCGTTCCCTTGCCATACTTTCTGAACTTCTTGGCAGTAATCTTACCAGCAAAGAGAGCATCCTCGTTGTTGTAACCCACATTGTAATAGCCCTTGGACAAATCTGCCGTAGCTGCATCCGCCTCCAACTTACCAATATAGGTCTCGACATCTTCCTTGCTTGTACCAGAACCTGAGACATAATGTCCTACCTGACTCTTCTCGGCAATATAGAGCGTGGCTTGTTTCATGTCACTCACATCGACCATACGCCATTGTGTACCAGAAGCAATCAGTTTACCAGTGAAGGCAGAGAAGTCGGTCATTACATCACAGCGAACACCACCAGAAACGATAGTCATCTCACCATCACCAGACATGCTACCCTTGATTTGACTGCGATAAGAACCTGTTATCTTATTACCTGTTCCCTCGACCTGGGTAGGATGCGTATAGATTGGCATGGTATCAAACGTCTTGTTTTCTATCTGTCGGAACTCACCTCCTTGGAAAGTTACCTTGCCATCCGCCTTGCACATATCGCTCTTGTAGTTGCCTTGCGAAACCTTGCCTTCACGCAACACAAAGTTTGCAACAGGACATTCAGCAGGGTAAGTGAAGTTGAGTTGACCAGGACCTGTCTTGACGAGCGTAGCATCCTCACCATACACCAAACCCTTTAGCGATAAAGAACCACCAGCATCGGGTACATCGAATGTCACCGTACCGTGAATGAGCATCTCCCTATCCGTAGAAGAGTTCTTGGCAGCCATCTTCAAGGTTGCATCGGTTATCTGGAGATTTTCCTTATCCGCAGTCGTTGCGCCTAAGTCACCAGCCGATTTTGCGATGGAAAGATTGGAAACAGTCAAAGTACCGCCTGTGACAAGGGTCTTGCCTGTAAAGTCACTATTTTGCAAGTTGATTTGCAATTCGCCATTGCCTTTTTTCATCAAGTCAGTTGAGCCACTTACTCCACCTGTACCCGACAATTTATAAACACCCTCATTGAAATCGAAGGTGAGGCTTCCAAGCTCTATCTTGTCATTCAATACAACATTGCGGTTCTTTGCCTCGTCACCAAACACCACTCCATCCTCATTGACAAAAGTTGTCTTGTTACCATCCAAGATAAAGTTCTTGGTTTTGAAATCCCAAGCAGTACTTTCCTCGCCAGTCCATCTTACTCCATTGGCAGCATCACGCATCTTGGCAACATGCAACATCAATTTGTTACCTTCCTTAGCGACCTCATAAGCTACCCCAGATAAACCACGAACAGAAACTTGCTTGACATCCACTTCCAATGTACCTGTACACTCCGCAAGTTCGTAGCTACCTACAGCCAACTTTGTTTCAGCAGGAACTATCGTAAAGGTGATCGGACTCGTAATCTTCAAGTTTCCCAGTACCACTAAACGGTCTTGTTGCTTTTCTCCCTCACTCTTGATATTCTCCTCCACATAGATAGCTTGATTGATAGTCAAGTCATGAGCCACGGTAATCTGACCGTAAGGATTCTTTTCCGTACCAGGAGACAAGCGACATCCCTCATAGTTCAAGGCACCTTCAAACTGCAATTCACCTTTTATAATAGGATTACCTGCCAAAGTGCCACGAGCCTGGAGTTCCACCATTCCCATGATAGTACCCCCCACGGCAAGCGTACCTTCACTAATCACATTCTTACCAGTATGGTTTAAGTTGGCAGCAATCTCCACACTTCCTTGCATGGACTTATAGAGATTCATATCGCCAGCAAAAGAACCTGTACCAGCCAACTGATAGTCATGTCCCTTAGGATTCATCAGATAGACGGCAGAAGGTTTCACTTCTCCATTGAGGTTGATAACTTGCTTGTTATCACCACTGATGTCGAAAAGCAAACTCTTACCTGCTTGCATAGATACGGTAGAAGACAAATCGTAGGAAGCCAACTGAGTACCATTGCCAAGCGTATTGCCCGATTTCCATCTTGCATCAGCAACGATTACAGGATGGATAGGAGGCGCAGGCATATCATAACCCAAGTAATAATCGGTATTAGGACTCTGATAATAGCCACGAGCCGTGCAATCCAAAGCATAATGAGGGTCTTGCTGCAAACAAGTAATGGCATAATCACTGGCATGTTCGGTCGTATAGCCCACAAAACCAGTACTCTCTGGCGCATCACCTTCTCCCTGTTTCAGCAAGAAGACCTCTTCACGCCAATCGCCAACACAATCACCTACGTATGCAGGACGAGCACCCGAAGTGCCATGAACCTTCCAGCCAGAGTCCTTCGAGAACTCGGCATAACGGTTATAGCTCTTCACCCCATTATACTCAGACACGAGCATGTTGCAGTTCCATCCACTGCCACCGTTGTTAGCAATGACCTCACGCCCCAAGTCACCATCCCACCAAATACTCTCGTAAGGATAAGGACCTTCCATCGCACCATATTCCTTGATAACATTTCCTTTACAATCATACATGTTTGCAAGTGTGGAATAAATCTCATATCCCTTATGCTCTGGATCGACATCCATACATTCTGCCCTGCCGACATCACGGACGGAAGGCATATACCATTCCTTGATATGCTCGCCTGTAGCTGCATCATAGAGATACATGCCACAGAGCGAGGACTGTTGGATGGCAAAGACCTCCATACCAGGACGCTCAGGGTCAATATCGCTGACACGGAATCTATCACCATGTCCGATACCTGCACTCATCACCATGCCCTTGGTAGGATTGACCGCATAACCACCCTCTATCAGTTCGTCGATACCATCGCCATCCACATCACCGCCACGCAAACCGTGGAACTCTGCTGGCCATGGAGCCTTGTCATTACGGCTCCAAGTATAGGTATGGCTAAAGTTGGTTGGCTTGCCATTCTGCCAATTATAGCCGAAAGCAAACACATAGTTATGATGCTTCTGGTCAGCCTTCGTTCTGTCCAAGCATTCCATCATCAACGAAGGATGCACGCCATCCGTATAGGCTATCACAAAATGACCTCCCATCTCGTAATAACCCTTGTTGTCCATATAGTAAGCACGATTGTCTCTACTATATTGGTCTTTGCCATCCGTCACCTCTGCATAGTTCAGTTCCGCACAGTCTATCTCCTTACCAGTCATACCATCGACCACGGAAATATAAAAAGGAGGATTGCGCTTGGTATTGGAAGCATCGGAATAATCCACGATGCCATCACCATCCGTATCTGCTATGGCACTACCATTGGCATACTTACCAAATGTTCCCGAAGCAGCATCCCAGAACTGGGTGCCATCCGAACTCTTGATCAATACCTCTGCCTTGCCATCACAGTTAATGTCCCATACGGTCACCATATCGTTTTGTCCTGCGTCTATATCCACGTTAGGACCTAAGGATATGGTCCACAAGCATTTTCCATCAGCATCGTATGCTTGCAACTTATGGCGAGAACCACTGGTGGTATTGCCATCCACAGGATTATCCGTATCGGTATTGCAAAGACGATCCACGATATACTCGTTCATCTCGCCATCCCCATTCAGGTCTGCTGGCCAAACATACTTGGCAAAATACTTATTCGGATCAAGAACCTGAGTCTCAAAGTCAATGTTGACAAAGCAGTTTTTCATGCCATTGTCCTTCAACTTAAAGGACGTACTCTTCTCACTCTCCTTCCCCTCCTTATCAACAACGGTCACTGCCAGTTCCGAACCGTATGGTATGGCAGACAAGGTGGAAGAATAATTGGTAACATGGAGCGGTTCGGCATTCAACTTAGAATAACTACCGCCCGATTTCAAATATACATTATAGGTTGCCGAGTCGGGGTCTTGCTGAAGCTTACGCCAACTCACCAAAACACCTTTCGAACCATTCACAGCGACAACACCTCTACCCAGCTGTTGTCCGATGCGTTGAGCAAAAGTAGGGCATGCTGCCAGCAGCAGCCCTACAGATAAAACGATCTTTTTCATAGATTTGCTTTTTAATCACTACTTGATGACAACCTTCTTGCCACCGTGTACATAGACACCAGAAGCTGTAGGCTTAGATACCTTCATGCCCTGGAGGTTGTAATAGGTTGCGTCAGCAGGCATGTTGCCATTGTCGATGTTGGTGATACCCGTTGCAGAACCACTGCCAGCAGTTACCTTGATGTTGTCGATGCGGAAAGTACCATTGTTCTTGGTATTGTTCATATAGATACCCATAGGTTTCAAACCTGTGATGGCATCATCTATCTCGAAATCACGGTCGAGGACAGCCTCAGAAGTCTCACTGTTGACAATCTTGACATGCATATTCAAGGCATCGGCATCTATGTCAAAAGAGAAATGACACCATTTAGCCATAGGAAGTTCGATTTGGTCTTCCAAGTCATTGTTGATATAATACTTATTGTCAAGAGGAGCCACAGCATCTTGCGTCTGATTCTTACCAGACTCATCACCAATCAAGTCGAAGAGTGTACCACCGCCCTCGAAATTCTTGGTATAGAAGATACCTTCATTGCTTCGCTTGTCATTGAATGGCCAAACAGAAAGCTCCGAGATAATGGAAAGTTCCTGCCATGTGGCGATGTTTCCCTTTTGCAAAGCTGCATCAAACTCCAGCTTATATTGCTTGTAGTCACCATAGAATGCATCAGCGTCGGTTGTCCATCTGGTGTAGAGGTAGCGGTTCTTACCATTGGTTATCACTGATTCCCAATATTTATTACCAGTCTCCTCATCCTCAACGAGAGTAAGCGGAGCCTTGTCACGAGAACGAGTCCAGTAGTTGGCACTATTCTCCTGTGTACACTCCTCGCTCTGATAATCCTCTGAGTAAAGCACTGTCTGCGCATTAGCAGTATTCACACTCACCAAAGCCATCAATATGGCAACATAAAATTTCTTCATAATCTATTCGTTTTCCAGTTATTATATATTGATTAGTTGTTCCAACCAGGATTTTGTTCCAAGTTAGGGTTCTTGATGATGTCAGACTGTGGCAATGGGAAGAGATACATCTTGTCATTCCACTCACGGTTCACCTTTTTGCGAGTATAAGTGAAACTCTCATCATCATTCTTGGTAATGTGCATTTCCGTGATGGACTTGAAGTACTTGTCTGCCTCTTTCCAGCGTCGCACATCATAGAAACGATGTCCCTCGAAAGCCAACTCCACCATGCGCTCGTTCTTGTAACGCTCCCAAAACTCATCATTGGTGAGATTCGTAGGAAGGTTTGGCATGGAAGAACGTGTGCGAACCTTGTTGATAGCCTCCGCTGCCGACATTGGGAACTCAGCTGATGTAGCGTATGGACTACCCAAATAACGATATACTGCCTCGGCATAGTTGAGATAAAATTCTCCCAAGCGGAAGATGATGTACTGATGATTCATCTTATTGACCTTGCCTGAGCGAAGATCGACGCTCTTGTTGCAATACTTCTTCAGATAATAACCTGTTGGAGTACCTGTTGATAGCGGTTGACCATTTCTACCATTATAATAGGTTTCCAATGGTTGGGCATTATAGGTTGGCCAATAAGGGTCAGTTGCTGTGCCTGAACCTGTGCCGTTATGGGCGATGGTCGCCTCAAAGCGAGGGTCACGACCTACGTATGGATGAGTCTCGTCATAACCAGAAGCAGCATCGGTGATAGGAAGACCTGTTGCCTTCATCTCGTAAGCATCGACCAAGTTCTGAGTAGGACAGTTGCCACCACTTCCTCCTTCTACACCTGTTGGGAAGTTCCAACTTTCAAACTTGTTGTTGGCTGCCTCACGATAGGAAAAGATGATTTCTGCGTAGGGTTGCGCATCAATGTAAGCATTCTCACTCCAAAGACTTTCATACTTATTACAAAGATGGCGACCTTGTTCATTGGCAGAGTCGAGCAAAGCCTTCTGTGCCAAAGCTGCCTGATGCCAAAGTTCCTTGTCATTGGAGGTATTAAACAAAGGACTGGCATGATAGAGGGCGGCACGAGCCTTGAGTGCCAAAACCGCCAACTGGTTGGCTCTTCCTGTCTCAGCATTGCCAAGCATCAAGTCTCCCAAACTGGTATAATCTACGATGATGCTGTCCTTGATGGCATCACACTCCTTGTCAATAAAAGCAAACACCTCATCCGCAGAGTTACGTTTCAATCCATTGGTCTCATCCGCATTCATCACATGATCCATCAATGGCACACCACTATACTGACGAACCAAACCGAAGTAGAAGAAAGCCCTAGCCCAACGAGCCTCCCATTGGAAGTTCTTGTAGCTATTCATCTGCTTGGCATAGTCCTCATTCCACTCATAACTTGGGAATGTCAAGTCATTAAACTGGTCTAGGAAGAGATTGCAATAAGCAATGCCCTCATAATACTTCGTCCAAAGCCAACTTTTCGAATTGATAGGTCCCCAAGCCCCATTATAGAAATCCTCTATCTGGTTGCCCGAAGTGGCATACTCACTCTCATCGGTAGCAGAGGAAAGCATCGCTCCACCAAAATTGCCACCGAAATCATAGTCGATGTCCTTGTAGATGGTGCTCATGAAACCAGACACACGGCTATAAGTCTCATTGATATAATCCTTATCGTATATCTTGTATTCCTTGTAATCCATCTTGTCTGCACAAGAAGCCAAAGCTAGCAACCCTGCTGCAACAACTGAATATATTTTAAATCGTTTCATAATTATCTCATTTTTTATAAATAAGCATTTGAATTCTTCACTCTTCGTTCTTCACCCTTCACTTAAAACGTAATTTGTACTCCAGCCACCACACTGCGAGTGAGTGGTTGAGTGCTACTATAATACTCTGCATCCATGCCCTTGACATGATCAAAGGTGAAGATATCGACACCACGTACATATACCTTTGCTGCGTGGAGGAAACCAACCTTATCCAATATTGTTTTTGGAAGATTGTAATAGACCTCCAAGTTGCGAAGCTTCAAGAAAGAGCGGTCGAAGAGCCAAAGGGTACTGTTCTGATAATTGTTGCTATTGCTCTGCGAGCTCAAACGTGGATATTGAGCAGCCTCAGCAGTCGCCTCCGTCCAACGATGGTCGTAAGCATCTTGGAAGAGATTGGTGTTCTTGACCAGTCCATAATAGCCACCTGAGATATTTTTAATACCCGAGAATCTACCTACACCTTGGAACATGGCGGTAATTCCAAGTCCTTTCCATTCTGCACCGAGGTGGAACTGATAGTAAATCTCAGGACAAGCACTGGTATAGCCGATAGCCACATAGTCGTTCTTGTCGATAACTCCATCATGGTTCACATCCTCATACTTGATGTCTCCAGGGCGACAAGTACTGAACAATTGCTGAGGACTATTGGCTATGTCAGCCTCATCCTTGAAGAAACCGATGGCACGAAGACCACGAATCTGGTTCAGTTGTTCGCCTGTCTCTACCAAGTTATCGTATGCACGAGGTTCCTCATCCTTGTTCTTTACCTTGTTCTTGTTCCAAGCAAAAGTACCGCCGAGGTTGAAATCCACCTCTCCGAAACGGTGATTGTAGTCCAAACCAGCCTCTATACCCAAAGTATTCACCCGTCCGTCATTGGCGTATGGTGTATTGAAACCTGCGAGGGCGGTATATTTGCCACTGGTCTCCACCCAAATGTCTGAGCGACGCTGATAGTAGGCATCTACCGTGAAGTCGAGGCCCCCCAACAACTTGGAGTCTATACCTATATTATATTTATAGGCTTTCTCATGAGAAGGATTGATGGTTGCCATGCGATCCATCTTGACAGGAGCAGAACCAGCATTATAGGTATTGTCAAAGAGATAACCGACACCACCGATAGAATAACCATCTGAATAATAGGTCCAAGAATCGTTAGGCAATAAATCCATGTTCAAAATACCGAAAGAGACACGTAACTTCAAGTAATCTACCCATTTCACATCCTTCATCCAACTCTCACGAGACACAATCCATGCTCCCGAAATCGTAGGAGACAAAGCCCACTTATGTCCTGGAGCCAATCGGCTGCTACCCGATGCCACCAAGGCGAAATCTGCCAAGAGACGCTGGTCGTAGGCATAACGAGCATAGAGAGAAGCATTCTGTCTGTAAATCGTCGAGTTGACAGCATATTTGTCTTGGAACTCATAATTCCACTTCAACTGCGTATAGAGACTGTGCATCTCACCCAACTGTGTTGAATAGTTGAAACCACCATCAAAATAGAATCTACGATTATAGGCAGTTGTGCCCGAACCTGTGCCCATCTCGGAATTCTTACCACCCGAATAAGGGTTGTTGCTCACGACAGGTATGCCATTCTCCCATCCTTTAATGATGTCCATACCATATTTATAAGTCTTGGAATGGTCTTCGTATAAAGTAGAGGAAACATCATAGGCGATGCGAGCCGTAGCGTGTAAGCCTTTTATCCAAGAGCTCAAGTCTTGGTCGAGTGACAAGTCTGTGAAGAGAGCACGGTTATGATACTTATAGTAAGCAGCACCTGTTGCCTGTGCCACAGGGTTGGAAGTACCAGTCCAAGTAGAGTTGCCACCCCAATTGCCATAAGCATCCTTGACAGGATAGGCAGCGGAAGGGATAGAATAGATGGATGACCAAATATCCATATCACTACCAGGCTTGCTCTGCTCGTCGAGTGTTCCAAAGATGTTAGCCTTCATCTTGGTGGTCTTGGTCAACTCGAAATCCAAATTGACACGCAAGTTTCCTCTTACATACTTATCCTGTGTGGAATAGCCTTCATTCTGAAAAGGTTCCTTGATAAAGCCCTTATCTGAAAGAAGGTTGACCAACGTATAGTAACGGAACTTATTGGCACCTCCACGAAACTCGACACCATATTTATTGGTAACACCATGGTTGCGGAACACCTCGTTTATCCAATCCACATTCGGATAGTAACAAGGATATTGTCCACTCTTGAAGGCAGCGATTTCCTCATCCGTATATCTAGCCCCCAGTCCATCATTGGCACGAGCCTCATTCATCGCCATGGCGTAGGTAGGTCCATCCACAAACTTGGGTTTGGTAACGAGGTTATTAAACTCATGGTCGTAAGTTACCTTGATGGATTTGCTATTGGCAATACCACGCTTGGTGGTAATCAAGATGACACCGTTGGCACCCTTGTAACCATAGAGGGCTGTAGCGGCAGCATCCTTCAAGATACTCACCGATTCCACTTCCTCAGGACTGATATTGTTAATGCCTCGCTCGATACCATCCACCAAGACCAAAGCAGCACTTCCCGACAAGCTTTGCAAGCCACGTACATACATGGTAGGATTGGAAGAAGCATAGACACCCCCCTTGCGAAGAGACTGCAAGCCGACACCCTGTCCGATAATAGAGTTACCGATATTTCTGGCACCTCGCTTGTCAGTCGTCTTGCTGGTGATGATGGACACAGAGGCGGTCGATTCCGAAAGAGGAACAGCAACATCAGCACCGACATCCACCATTTGGTCGAGATAGTTGTTGTCAAAAACCGTCTTCTCCTTATCATTGTTTTGTGCCATGGCTGGCAAGCCCATGCCTGCCAAAGCCATCAACACGAAGATATTATTTCGTTTCATACCTAATCTAATTTGTAATTTACGATTTATCACTTAAGCTTTACCATCCTGGATTCTGTACCAAACCATAGTTCTTGAGAATCTCATTGTTTGGGAATGGAGACAAGAACCACTTGTTGTCCCAGTTGTTCCACCAAGCACGTTGTTGCACGATATCAGTCTTCTCGTAATCGAATACGGAAGGTTGGTAAGCCTTTCTTTTTTTAGAATCCCCATCTGTTCCCGAACGCCACTTGCTGGTGATACGATTCCATTTCCCTGTGGCTGCATCATACTTCAGACGATAGATTTTCAGACCATGAAGTGGCTTGTTGAGCAAGTCAGAACGCTTGTAGCGCATGATGTCCATGAATCGTGCATTCTCAAATCCCATCTCTCTAGCACGCTCGTCTATCAACTGCTTGATAAACTCATCCTTATTGTTCATTGCCTCAGGATAAGCCTCCTCAAAGCCATTGAGTCCTACACGGGAACGCACCTTGTTAATCCATTTCACTGCTTCCGTATAGTTTCCATCAGCCTGCACCAAAGCCTCAGCGTATGTCAGATAGACATCGGATAAGCGAAGTGTTGGCCAGTGGAAAACATATTGGCGATAATCAGTTACAGTACCATCTCCCAAAGAGAACTTCATGTTCATCAAGGATGTTCCCCATTTCTTACACTCTGCCTGTGTGGTAGCGTCAGTACCCGAATCAGAACCACCTTCCCAAACTTCGTATGGGTCGCCACTCATCTTACCTGTTGACCAGTCAAGGTTACGAGGCAAGCCATTCACAGCCATGCTCTCATAGAGGCGAGGGTCACGAGTCAATCGAATGTTCTGCAGACCGACATTCTTCTTGGTGACATCGGAGTCGCCTACCAAGAACATTTCATTTTGCTTACCTTCTCTCATCATCTTGTCCCAGTCAAAAGGAGTACCATCCTTCCATGGGAACATTTCCATATATTCCTCTGTACACCAGTAAGCTGCACGGCCATTCTTTACCCAACTATAGAAGTTGTATTGGGTCTCATTGCTCTTTTGTGTGACACGTACCGAATGTAAGACCTCGGTAGAACCTTGGTAATAATAACCCTTGCGGAAAGCCAAGCGATAGTTCTCAGGCATATTTCCATCCGCTTGCTCCAAGGCATAATAGCCATTTGTGTTCAGTGCCTTCACGAAGTCCTCGCAAGCTTGACGAAGACGAGTCCAACGTTCTTTCTTGTAATCTCCATACCAGACGAGATGTTTTTGCTCTGCCTCGCTAGTTCCCCCATAATAACCTTGCTCACTATTGAAAAGAGGAGAAGCCGCAAATTGCAAGATACGGCATTTCAAAGCCATGGCACCAGCCGATGTCCAATGACCAATGTCATTAGGAGAAGTCTCTGCGTAGGTCCAAGGTAAGTTTGGAATCGCCTCATCCAAGAGGTTGACCATGAAATCTACCGTTTCCTCAACCGTGGCACGAGGTATCTCATAAGAAGACTCCACACCCCCAAAGGAAGATTTGACGATTGGCAGACCACCATAGTGCATGAAGGCATCGAAATAACGATTGGCTATCAAGCATTTCGCCTCCGCAGCCATCGTAGCCTTCTCCTTGTCGCTCAACCCTGGCACATTGTCCAGATGCTCCAACAAGAGATAGCAGGCACGAACGGTTTCCCATACATATTCACCTACATAACCAAAGTAGCCCTTGCCCGAGGAGGCAGCTGAACGACCGCCATTGTAATAATCTCGATAGATGCTCGTGTTGGTATAAGAGAGGTTCCAGCAATCGGTGATTGCCTCAAACTTACCTACCCATCCATCCACACTGTTGGCTCTACCTGTACCAAAGGTGATGCCATAGTACTGGCGAGAGTAACAGCTAGTCAAGAATTGGCGAGTATATTCAGCATTGTTGAATACGGTATCTACCGTCACGTCACCACCAGGAGCCTTGTCGATGAAGCTGTTGCCAAACTTGATGTCATCTGTGCAACTCACCATTGCCGTTCCTGCCATAACAGCCATCAAGCTCCCAAATATGATTTTTCTATATTGTTTCATAATCGTATAAACTATTGAATTATTCACTCTTCGTTCTTCGTTCATCACTCTTCCCTTCCTAGAATCCTACCTTGAGCGTCAAGGTGTATGTACGCTGCAAAGGATAAGAAGGAGCGTCACCCCTACCACTGGTCTCAGGGTCACCAAACTTATTGTATGGTGAGAGAGTCAGCAGATTATAGGCACTGAGAGAAGCTTGCAAGTTGTTAAGCCCTATCTTCTTCATGAATGGGAACTTGAAGTCGTAAGCCAACTGGATGGTCTTCAAGCGCAAGTACTTCGCATCGACCTCATAGAGAGAAGCCTCGGCATAGTTGTTGGTCACATTCTGAGAAGTGGCACGTGGATACTTGGCACTCTGCGAAGGATTGTCTTCTGTCCAGGTGTTATCATACATGTATTGCAAGAGACCACCATGGGTACTATCCGTGTTGGCATAGAATGGTTGGCGATACACACCCTGCAAGAGACGACTCACGTTCCAAGCACCTGTCCACTGCATACTAAAACTCAATCGTTTCCAGTTGAAACCAAGGTTGATACCCATGGTGTATTCTGGGTCATCGGTATAACCCGAAGCATACTTCATGTCATCGGCATTGATGATTCCATCGCCATTGAGGTCGATATATACACAGTCGCCCGGTCTCAATTCACCACCTGCCGTCTCTGCGAGCTGGGTTGGGAATGGCTTGCCAAACTCCTTCTCATAGTCCTCACGGGCACCTTCGTAATAGTATTTCCAGAACTGATAGAGTTTTCTAGAGCCGATACGCTTTCCCTTTGCCATCTGGTAGTCGTACTCACGAGGCACCTCCTTGTTCTCCACAATTTTGTTTTGGTTATAACTGATGTTGAAACCTACATTGTAGCGGAAATCCTTGTTGATTTGGTCACGCCAGTTGACAGCGACCTCCCATCCCCAGTTGTCAGCTACACCCAGATTGGCGTATGGGACGGTGAATCCCAACAAACCAGGAGCCGTCTGATCTTGCAGGAAGATATTGGTACGGTGCTCCTTGTAATAATCGAAGTTGCCACGCAACTTACCTTCCAAGAAGGAGATGTCGAAACCATAATCTTGCTTGAGAGCCTTCTCCCAACCGACATCCTTGTTGTGGCGTGCCAACTCAATGGCACCATATTGTGTATTGGAATTATTGATACCAAAGACATATCCCCATCCATTGCGGGCATATACACCACCATTCAAAACCTCGTAGGAGTCTGGCGTATAAAGGAATCGCCCTCCACCTATATTCTCATTACCCACAAGACCAACGGATGCACGGAGTTTCAAGAAATCCACCACCTTCTTCAATGGCTTCCAAAACTTCTCCTCACTCACTACCCATCCAGCAGAACCTGCAGGGAATAAGCCGAAGCGACGCTCTGGCGCAAAGTTCTCGGAACCATTATAACCGATGTTGAACTCAGCCATATAACGGTTGTTCCAATCGTATGTAACACGTCCTACCATACCCAACACCTTATGAGGAATATCAGAATAGGTAGATGGATAGTACTTCGCCTTCTGGTTGTAGAGCACCAAGGCGCTCACATTGTGCAAGCCAAAGCTGCGTTTCCAATCAAAACCTGCCTCCATATACCAGTTGCGAGACTTGCCTGAAGAAATACCGTATGATGGCGTGGTATCTTCGCCCGACTTACGGAACACGACATCACCCTCTCCAGAAATCAGCGGCGTATAGACCGCTACCGATGCCTGTCCACTCTTGGTCGTGGAGAAGGTCGTATTGTAAGCGCCCTTGATACGGAAACTCAATCCCTTGGTTATCATGTCGAGTTCTTGCTTCAGCCCCAACTGGAGGGAGATGGCATTGGCACCACTCTGATTGAATCCATTGCCATAGTAACCTGACAAGGCTGTAACACCTGTGAAAGGCAAGTTCTTGGCTGGGTCATCCGAATAATAATCATTAGCCACAGTCGTAATATACTTGCCATCAATGATACCAGGCGAACTGAAAGGTGTGCCATAGTACATGTTCTTGATCATGGTGCTAGAGCTACCTCCACCCGAGTATGGACGAGATACGTTATCTACATTACCCGAAGCATTCAAGGTAATCTTCGTAGTCTTCGATGCCTTGATGTCTAAGTTGGCACGATAGTTGAAACGCTTGTAGTCATAGCCACAGTCGTAAGATTGACCCAAGCTCTTGAACAAACCGCCCTGTGTATAGAAGCCGCCCGAGATAAAGAACTGCACCTTGTCCGTACCACCACTGATGTTGACATTGGTCTTAGTCTGGAGCGTACTCTTCTTCATCATATAGTCTGTCCACTTCATGTTAGGATAAAGCAAAGGATTCTCACCTGTCTTAAACTGGTTGATGACATAATCAGAGAACTCTGGCTCTGTACCATCATTGGTATGGCGCATGTTGTGGAAGAGCGCATACTCATAGGAATTAGCCTGCTCTATCAACTTGGTTGGAGTCAATAAGGTTCCAGAGAAAGAACCCGAAATCTTGGTCTTTCCTTCCTTACCACGCTTGGTAGTAATAAGGATGACACCATTCGCACCTTCCACACCAAACACAGCGGTAGCTGAAGCATCCTTCAATACAGAGATGCTCTCGATTTCCTCTGGATCGAGGTCGTTCATGGCACTGGCATCCATCGTCACACCATCTATCTGTATCAATGGATTGGTATCACCATTGAAGGTAGCCTTACCTCTTACATAGAGTTGGGCAGCATCACTACCAGGTTCACCCGACATCTGGATAGAGCTGATACCAGTCATCGCACCAGCCAACACCTGAGATACGGAAGACACAGGGGTCTTGGTCAGTTCCTCACCTTTTACAGAAGAGATAGCACCCGTAATGGTCATCTTCTTCTGAGTACCGTATGCCACGACCTCGACACCTTGCAACATCTGGCTATCCGACTCCAGTTGCACATTCATACCTTTCTTGGCAGCAACCGTCATGGTCTTATAACCTACATAAGATATTTTGAGCTTTTGACCAGGCTTCACGTTGACATGGAACTTACCATCCATATCCGTGATAGTACCTTGGCTAGCGTTACCACCAACCACCAAGACGCTTGCCCCAATAACAGGCTCACCTTGTTCATCAACGACCGTACCATTTATACCATTTTGCTGGGCTACCGTTTGTTGGGCAAAAGCCCCTTGCAATCCCATGGCTGGCAAAATGAACAATGAGGAATACAAGCAAGTCAACTGCAATGCATGCCTTCTAATTTCGTTTGTCTTTATCATAAACCTTATTTGTTTAAAGATTGTTATTATTTAGATTTTCGATGGCAAAGATAGACCGAATTCTGTCTTTTCGTATGGTTGAGCTGTACGGAAGCATTGCCAGATGTACAAATAAACAGAAAAAGGTGAACAATCCTGAGTTCTAAGCTCATTCATGTTCACCTTTGTTTATCTAGTATTTATCAACTACTTACCTCAGTTCGGGATAAGAAATAGTGCCTAAAAAAGTTGGTAATCTCCGATATTT
>USJD01000070.1 GCA_900554835.1 uncultured Prevotella sp.
TTTTAGCCCTCCTTTGAATACGTGTACCCTATTTTTTGAAGACTGAGTAGTTACAAGAAAGTTACATAACTATTAAAGATTTTAAAAAAATAAGGTATGGAAAAAATTAATAAAAAAGAATTTCATACCTTTACTTTTGTGGATTTATTTGCAGGTATCGGTGGTTTTCATACGGCTATGCATAGTGTGGGAGCTCATTGCGTTTTTGCAAGTGAATGGGATAAATATGCGCGTATATCCTATGAGGCAAATTATAAAGATATAGAGCCAAATCTTTTTAAAAAAGATTCATTGGGAAATTATAAATATTTTAATGAAGATATAACAAAGGCAAATCCTGCAGATATTCCTGATTTTGATGTTTGTTGTGGTGGATTTCCTTGTCAGCCATTTTCTGTAGCCGGACTCAAAAGAGGTTTCGAAGACACCAGAGGAACCTTGTTTTTCAATATAGCAAATATTGTAAAATACAAAATAGAGCATGGTTGTCCTCCAAAGGTCTTGTTTTTAGAAAATGTAAGAGGTTTGAAGAGTCATGATAAAGGTAATACTTTAAAGGTAATTCTTGCAACCTTGGAAGAGTTAGGCTATGGTGTTTCATATACAGTACTTAATGCTAAATATTTCGGTGTTCCTCAGAACAGGGAAAGATTATTCATCATTGCATGGTATGAAAAAGCAATCAATGTAGAAATGTTTAAGTTCCCTTATGGTATTGACGCAAATGGTAATACTATATATGACAAATCAAAATTAAAGGAAGGAACTATGCCTACTAGGGTTTCTGATATATTCGAACCTGATGATGCTGTGGCAGACTTTACTATTTCTGATAGAATGTGGGAAGGTCACCAGAGACGTAAGGAACGCAATATGGCAAATGGCAAAGGTTTCGGTTATCGTAAATTCTTTGGTGATAGTGAATACTGTAGTACGATTTCAGCAAGATATTGGAAAGATGGCAGTGAAATATTAATAGATCAAGCAGATAAAAATCCTCGTACGCTATCACCTGTAGAAGCAGGAAGATTACAGGGGTATAGGATTATAGGAAATGGATGGAAATATTCTGAATGTGCTGATAATCAGAATTATAATTCTTCTAATCCAGAATTCCGAATAGTAGTTTCAAAGAAAGAAGCTTATCATCAATTTGGGAATAGTGTAGCTGTGCCTGTGATAAAAAGGTTAGCACAAGAAATAGTCAATCAATTATTAAATAAGTCATAGTATGGACGAATTGTTAGATTTAGGTATACTGAAAACAAGTTTGAGTGAGCTCATTGCTCATTCAAATATAGATGACTGTGTTTTGCCTAATGAGTTTAAGGCAAAATTTAATGCCTTTGGTGATTATAAGATTGAACACTACAACCTGTATACATTGCAGGTAAGTTCAAAAAAATCTTTATTGGTAATCCCTAATCAATGGGTTTATATTGCTGCATGCTGTTGCCAGTATTATGTAGAATTGATTAAGTATAAGGACAAGTTAGACGCTTTGGGCTTTACGTCCGACATGTATGAGGCTTGTCATCCTAGCAAAGATAATAGTAGTATTCCAGAGGACCAGAAAACTAAAGATGCTTGCAAGGAAAAGGCAGAGCAATTTCTCGAATCCTATGATGGCGCAGATAAAGAGCTTCTGGTAAATTTTTTATGGAATTATGAATCTTGGGGTGGTGGTAAAAACATAAAGCGTTCAAATGATTTTACTGATTCTCCTGTTCTTAATATTGCAAATACAATTAATGCTTCTAGTAGCTTGATAGGTTCTATTGCTAAGGGGCTGGCAAATCAAGATTGCCTTAACTTGCTTCTTGAATCGACGGAATGGAAGTCTTTTTCTGTTCCTCAAAAACGTTTTGACCTTAGTGACAAGAAAACTCTCCAGCAAATCTTCTATGGTGCTCCTGGTACTGGTAAAAGTCATGCAATAAATGAACAGACAACTGGCAAGGATGTAATTCGTACAACGTTCCATCCCGATTCAGATTACTCTACTTTTGTAGGCGCATACAAGCCTACCACCAAGTCTGTGCCGGTAATGACAGTTATCGGAACTGAAGCAGTTCCGGTTAAAGGCAAGGATGGCAAGGAAATGACGGAAGATAAAATCGTCTACGAGTTTGTGAGCCAGGCTTTCATGCAGGCTTATGTTGAGGCGTGGAAGAAATATTGTACCGTGCAAGAGGGTGAAGAGCCTGTGGACGAATTCTTGGTTATTGAAGAGATTAACCGAGGTAACTGCGCTCAGATATTCGGTGATCTCTTCCAGTTACTCGATCGTGGCGATAAGGGATTCTCTGAATATCCAATCAAGGCTGATTCTGACATGAAGAAACAACTTAAAAAAGAATTTGCAGGGTTGGAAATCAAGAATAGAGTAAGTATTAATGATCTCTTTAAAGGAAAGGATATTGTAGCTCAAGTATTGGAGGGCGAAGTTTTATTATTGCCAAATAACCTTTATATTTGGGCAACTATGAACACCAGCGATCAAAGCCTCTTTCCTATAGATTCTGCTTTCAAACGCCGTTGGGATTGGTATTATGTGCCAATAAGCAATGCTGAAAAGAACTGGACTATTGAAGTAAATGGAGCCAAGTACGATTGGTGGAACTTTCTTCAAGCCATCAATGATAGGGTCTATGATGCAACTTATTCGGAAGACAAGAAACTCGGATATTTCTTCTGCAAGGCTGATGATGGTATTATAAGTTCCAGCAAGTTTGTCAGCAAAGTAATCTTCTATCTTTGGAATGATGTTTTCAAAGATTCTGAATTTGAGGGCAGTGCTTTCAGAGATGAAAATGGTGAAAAACTTTCGTTTGACAAATTCTATTCTGTAGATAATGGAAAAGTCAAAGTGAATGAGGAAAAAGTTGAATTGTTTCTCAAAAATTTGGAATTAGAGCCTGTCTCTGAGAATGATGAAGACAACAGTGAAGAGGGATTTGAAACCGAAGGGGACAAGACACTCCCAAGATCTCCAAAGGTGTTTGCAGTTACATTCCCTGACGGAACTGTCATAAACGAGGCTAATAAGTTTGAAACCTATCATAAGGTGCTTTCAAAAATCGGAATAGAAAAGGTAGAGAATATTGCGGCAGAAATGAAATATCATCGCCATCATACGCCTCTGGTGACAAAGAGTAAACATGAGGCGATATTGAATGATTCTACCTATAATTATATTCAAGAGGGCAATTATTATGTTGTTAAAGGTATCAACCAGATTACTATGTATCGCATGTTAATGTTGTTGAACGACCGCTTAAACTTGCAGCTGAAAGTACAATACGAATAAACCTTTTATCTGCAAATAAACTTTCAAAAAGTAGAAAAATGAGAATCCTGATAGAAGAATATCAATACAATGTGTCTGAGGTGCATGATGCCTTGTACGGCATAGATGCAATGGAGAACATTGAGGGCAAAGTGTCAATCCATTATGTAGGGTATTATTATAATGCCCTATTAGGCGACTGTGTATTTATTCTTCCTAAAGTGTTGTTGCGTGATGTGGATGGCAAGGAACTTGCTTTTGGCAAGTACCTGCCATGCGAGATTATCAACCCTGAAGGTCAGGAAAAAATGACAAAAGAGGAGCGTGATTTTCTATATGGCTTTGCTGTATGGATATACAGAGCTATTGTGGTGTATAAGAACGACAAGAGCAACGACTCTACCATCGTATATCAGAAGATGATCAATCAGGTGGGTGGTAGTAGTAAACGAAAGAGCAACACATTTCTTGATATTCTTCTTTCGCTGATCCAGTTTAATAAGGATAATAAGAGTTTCTTCTTCTTCGTGTTGAAGAACCTTCATTCTGGTTTGAATAAGATTAACTGGACCCGTACCATCAGTACTACTTCTGCTATTATACAAGATGGGAATGCTATCTATTTAAGTCCAGTTAACAAGAAACGTAAGATTAACTTTGATGAAGAACTGCTTGTTGTCTTCTTCTCGATTCTCAATTATATAGGCGATACATACGGATTTCCTAAAGAGATAAACTGCAATTTTGACCTGATAAAGGGTAAGCGTTTTGAAAAGTACAGAAATGGATATGGAATTATACGCTTGAACCAAATCAAATATAAGTATTTCTCAGATAAAGCTTTGCAGCTTTGGAAACTCTGCTATGCTTTCTTCGACAAATCTCGCCAGATATATGTTAATACCAGTCAGAAAGAGTATTTGCTGGTCAAGAGCTTCCATATTGTATTTGAGGCTATTATTGACGCTTTGGTGGGTGACTGTCCATTGCCAGACGGCATGGACAAGAAGCAGGAAGATGGTAAGATTGTTGACCATCTCTTTACGGCAAAGAGCCTGATAGAAGGCGAATCAAGTAATACCTATTATATAGGTGACAGTAAATATTATAAGATGGGCAATGAACTTGGCAAAGAGTCCGTCTATAAACAATACACCTATGCGAGAAATGTTATACAGTGGAATCTGGATATTTTCAATGATGGTAAAGTACCACCATCGGGTATTAAACTTCGTGATGATGAAACTGAAGGATACAATATTATTCCTAATTTCTTCATTTCGGCAACTATGGACGAAAAATATCGTTATTCTATTGATGGTATTAAGGAAACTGACAGAAAGAATAATAGGTATATGTCGAAGCAGTTCCAAAACAGGTTGTTTGACCGAGACACCTTGCTGTTGTTTCATTACGATGTAAATTTCCTGTTTGTCCTCTCGCTCTATGCGAGGAATAATAAGGATGAGCAGTATCATTGGAAGGAGAATATCAGGTCTAAATTCTGTACGGAGATTCGAAACTGGCTCCAGCAGGATTTTGATTTCTACGCAATGCGCCCGCTCCCTACTGTAAACGTGAAGGAATATGTGGAAACACATTTCAGGCAAGTGCTCGGTAAAGTATATACGCCATTTAGCGAAGAAAACATCTTCTCGCTTGCTCTCGACAAAAAAGAAGAAAAAGACAATGAGGCTCTGCTTGCTGAACTAAGGAAAAGTTTTATAGTAAAGGAGTGCAGTTTGGGTACTGACCCGCATGATGTCTTGCCTGAAGAAAGAGTTTATGAGTATGTAAAGGATGCTATCCCTCAAAAGGAATTGGTATATAGAGCCGAAAATGTGTTTGTATTAGTTGTCGATAGAGATTCTTACGACGATTATGAGCATAACAGGCTTTCTGTAGAAATCCCTCTGGACATCAATAACGGTATGTTCAAGATAGATTCTATCGACTATTTTATGTTTATAGTAGAAAATGCATCTGAAGGATATTATCGGGTGGCAAATTCCAGACTTAAAATAAAGGATGGTAAACTGATCTTAGCCCTGTCGCTAACAGATTATCAGAGCTTCGAGTTTGGTTTCAAGGAGGTTGCTGAGTGCGATACGAAAACTATCGTTTCTTTGCAGGATCTGATGAATGTAAGATAAGGAAGGTAGGTAATGTTTAATCCTCAAACGGAAGTTCTGTTGCATTTCCTGCAATCCATCTGTAGAAATCAAGAAATAATACTCTTTCTGCAAGTTTTTGTTTTTTTTCTTTTGGGTTTTGAGAATAAAATAATAATTTTGCGGATGAAAAGTTATGATGGGATTGAAGAAATCCATTTTAAAAAAGATAGAGTAAAATGTCGGACCGTTTGACCATACAACAGCGTCACAACAACATGGCGGCAATCAAAGGCAAGGACACCAAGCCGGAAGTCCTTGTCAGGAAATTCCTGTGGTCGCACGGATTCAGATACAGGCTAAACCATCCACGCTTGCCAGGAAAGCCTGACATCGTGCTGCGCAAATACCGTACCTGCATCTTCGTGAACGGATGCTTCTGGCACGGACATGAAGGATGCAAATACTACGTTGTGCCGAAATCTAACACCAAGTTCTGGCAGGATAAGATTCTGCGCAATCAGCAGCGGGATCTTGAGGTAATGCACAAACTGGCTGAAATGGGCTGGCACACGATCGTGGTATGGGAATGCGAACTGAAACCTGCCGTCAGGGAACAAACCCTGGAATCGCTTGCCTTCACTCTCAACCATATTTTCCTACAAGACCGCAGCATCAGGCTTTATGAACTGCCAGAGGAAGACTCGGCTATGGCGGCGGAGCCGGAACCGAAGCATCGGGGATAGTCTGCAATAATCTCTTCAGGTGTCATTAAGGGTGGGTGTCATTAAGCTCATTCTGCCACTTCTTTCCAGCCAAGTAAGCCTTTACCTAAATCATCCAATTCAATGCTCAAGCCTATTACTTTACGTTTATCGCTTTTGAAAGGTTCGAGATAGTGATGGGTTCTTATCTGCTCAGCGCCAGCCGACTTACCTCCATTCTTGGATAGTTTAAGTTCTATCACATAAATGAATCGAGGAGCCTTTGCCACAATATCAATCCGACCTGTAGCAAGCATCTTTTCTACTTGCACATTCAGACCTACTGCATTGAAAAGAGTACTGATAATGAGACGATAACGCTCTTCCATATCCATACTTGCCAGCTTTTTATTGCTGTAAGGGACATCAGCAATGAGAGCCTTCAGATGCTTCATCGCCTCTGATACATTTCCTTCTCGCATAGTCTTCATCAAGAGAGTCTGCACGGAAACTGGCCTCGAATTGTTTTGCATCGTCAAAGCAGGGACCACCATTTTGTACAGCGCCCTCTTGACTTCTTCATTCGGAAAACCAAGCGTATAGACTTCATCTTCATAGCTCTTGATTGTGAGATAGCCAGACTGATAGAGAAACAATTCTGCTCCTCCATCTATCACATCCGACAACTCCAATGTTTCACGGTCAATATAGCATTCCTCGAAACGTTCCAGATCTATCTCTATATCATCCACAAACTTAGGAAGCAAAGAGGTTGCACCAGATGCAGCCCAATAATTTCGCAATTCCCCAGAGTTAAGGGCATAGATGAGGCTGTAAGGATTGTAGATGTCCACCATGTTTCTGAAAGAGAAATGATAACCATCATAATATTCTTTCAAATGATCATGGGTCTTCTGTATGGACCATCCATTCAATTTCCCCATGCTCGCTATCTCTGGCTGGAAGTTTTTTGCTATCTCCTCTTCTGTAATGCCACAGATGGCAGCATATTCTGGCTCGAAACTGATATTGGTAAGATTATTCAAGACTGAAAACAAGGATATCTGAGTGAACTTGGTAATACC
Organism: uncultured Prevotella sp.; assembly: GCA_900554835.1. GTDB lineage: Bacteria > Bacteroidota > Bacteroidia > Bacteroidales > Bacteroidaceae > Prevotella. The sequence goes on from USJD01000070.1 coordinate 7,190, forward strand.
TGTAACGAAGACAAACTTCTCATACTCATCGTCGGCCTTCAAAATGGCAAATACTTCCCGATAAATGGCGGTACAAGCCTCATGCTGCACCGTCTTCCAGGAATGCTGTAGTGGCGAGTCGTATTCATCAATAAGAATGGCCACCTGCTGACCGATTTTATTACAAGCAGTTTCTATGATGTTCTTGAATCTCACGGCAAGTGAACTTTCTTGACGTATTACTATTCCATACTCTGTTTCATAAGTATGGAACGCATCATCCAAATAGCTTCGTACACTTTTCGATTCTGCTCCAGCCTGACTCATATCAAGTCTGATGACCGGGCGCTTTACCCATTCCTTCTCCAGTTCCATGATCTTCAAGCCCTCAAAGAGTTCCTTTCTGCCCTCCAGATACATCTGTAGAGTATCGATGAGAACTGACTTGCCAAAGCGACGGGGACGACTGAGATAATTGTACTTATCTCCTCTATTTACCAGATTCCAAATCAAATCTGTCTTATCTACATACAGTAATTTTTCGGTTCTGATTTCCTTAAAAGACTGTATGCCTACTGGTAGTCTCCTATTCATATTCATTTCTGCCATGATCTTGCTCTTATTAGTCATGCTGCAAATTTACACAAAATAAAGGAACCATCCAAATATTTTGGGGTTAATTATAGGAGGAGGGAGATATTTGATACCTCTTCAGGTGTCATTAAGGGTGGGTGTCATTAAGTGTCATTAAGGTTTTCGGATGATGATTTTTCCTTCTTATCATCGAAAAAGTGTATGATTTAACATTTGTTATCGTCGAAAAAGTGTGTTATTCTCTTGTTTTTATCCTCGAAAAAATGTATCTTTGCAGCGCAAATATTTAAATTACAGATAGTTATGAAAAGAAAGATATATAAGCAACTCCTGAAATGGAAAGAAAACAAGGACAGAAAGCCCTTGATGTTATTGGGCGCCAGACAGGTGGGGAAGACCTGGATCATGCAACACTTTGGAGAAAAGGAATATAAAAATGTAGCTTATATCAACTGCGACGATGAGCCAAGAATGAAACAACTCTTTGAACTTGACTACAACATAGACAGAATCCTCATCACCATCCAAGCTATTACTGGTGTCAAGATTACTCCTGCAGACACTCTCATCATCATGGATGAAATACAGGAGGTTCCAAGAGGACTCCATAGTTTGAAGTACTTTTGCGAAAAAGCTCCAGAATACCATGTCATGGTAGCTGGTTCGCTCCTTGGAGTTACGCTGGGAAAAGGAGAATCGTTCCCGGTAGGAAAAGTAGATATGCTTACCATGTATCCAATGGATTATGAGGAATATCTTGAGGCAACTGGCAATGAGGGCTGGATAGAATTACTCCATTCTAAAGACTGGGGACTTATCGACATCATGAAACCTAAAATGACGGAATTGCTCCGGCAGTATTACTTTGTGGGAGGGATGCCTGGTGTGGTAAGCAAATTCATAGAAAATAAAGACTTGAAGCAGGTTAGAAAACTGCAGCGTGAAATATTGGAAGCCTATCGCAGAGATATTTCCAAACATACTTCTGCTGCAGAATCCACAAGAATCCGGGAGGTGCTGGATTCGCTTCCTTCTCAGCTGGCACGTGAAAACAAAAAGTTCATCTATGGAGCTGTGCGCAAGGGTAGTAGAGCCAAAGATTTTGAACTGTCCATACAATGGCTGGTAGATGCTGGTATTGTATATAAAGTGAGCCGCATCAAGGAGCCTAAAATGCCTCTCAAGTTTTATGAAGATATGGAGGCCTTCAAGCTTTTCTTATTAGACTGTGGACTCTTAGCTTGTATGACAGATGCTTCGGCTGACCAGATGCTGATAGGCGACAATGTTTTTACTGAGTTCAAAGGTGCATTTACAGAGCAATATGTTCTCCAACAATTATTGGCATTGGGACTAAAGCCCTATTACTGGAGTAATGCCAAGACTCCTTCTGAGATAGATTTCATCATTCAGGACAACCAGAGGATTATACCTATCGAAGTAAAAGCTGAGGAAAATGTACGTGCCCGTTCCCTGGCTCAATTCATCAAAGACAACCCTGAGTTGAAAGGATTACGCATTTCTATGAAAGGATATGTGGATCAAGACTGGATGGAAAATATCCCTCTCATAGCCATTGATACATATTTTGAGCGATGATTTCCGGTCGTGGTCATTATTTCTGATGACCCCTCACTTCCTCCAAAATCATTATATGTAGGTATTGCGAATCTGTCTAAATAGTAGTATCTTTGCAACTCAATTTTATATCAGTGATTCATTAATTTATAACATTTACTATTTTAGACTTTTAAGAATGGAAATGAAGAATTTGTACTGGGGGAAGACCATCGGTTCTATCCTCATCATCCTGCTCCTGATGCCGCTCGGACATGCGCTCATGATCATCATGGAACATACGCTCGAACCTACCACGCTGCACTACTCGGCTTTCGCTATGGGATTCGTGGGACTCATCGTCACCATCTGCGGCGTGTTCGTGAAAGGCGATACGAAACAGACTTGCTATGGAATGACGGGTGCGCTGCTCTTCTGGACCGGATGGGTGGAATTCCTCTTCGCCTACTATGCACAGAGATACGGCGTGCACTGCGACCTGGTGGGCAACGGTATCGTGCAGACGGCTACGGAATATGTGAACGGTGTGGGGGTTCAGCATACTTATACGCTCAACGGTACGCCCATCGAGGAATTCGGACGTGCGGAACTCAAGGAAATACGCGGCTCCCGACCTGAATACCTCATCATGCCTGCCTCCTTCGGTATGTGGATGATGTTTATCGTGATGTACGTGTTCTGCACCAAAACGGGCTGCGATTTCATCCGTTGGATCCAAAACCACTGTGGCGTGAAAGAACGTGTGGAACTGCGTCCGATGGCTCATCATCCTGCCATCGTCACCTTCATGGAATGGAACATCATGATGTGGGGTTTGTATCTGCTGCTCATGTTCTGCTACGACCCAGTCTTCCTCGGTTCTACTCACCCTATTACCTACGCCGTGGGCATTCTCTGCCTGATAGGTTCGGGCATGATCTTCAAGAAGGAACTGCACATCAAGAGCTGGGGCAGAAACCTGAGAATGGCGCTTGCCAACGTGATCGTGCTCTGGTCGGCAGTGGAGATAGCTGCACGCAACGGCTTCTTCAAGGAGATATGGGTGGACCCGGGAAATCACGTCGTGGAGATGGTGGGAATCCTGGTGGTTTTCATCGGTCTGATAGCCGGCTTCTGGTTCTACAGCGGCAAAGACCAAACTGCTGAAATAGAGAATTAAAATTTTGAGATATTCCGTCTAATACCTACAAATGGGGATTAGGCGGAATACTGATTTTTAGGTATTGCACATTCCGGAGAAACCTTGTATCTTTGCACCCCGAAAAGGAACTGGAGGCCTGTGATGGGCTGCCGATTCCTCTATTTTTCCCCATCAAGGGAACAACTCAATAAAAGTAATAGATTAGTAATTTAAACGAAAGATTGTATAAAATGAAGAAATTCTTTACGCTTATTTTTGCCACGATGTTGGCTTCTTCTATGTCGGCTCAGATGCATGGTGATGTGAATAATGAGGAGGTAAGCACTCCGATAACTGTGAGCATCGGCGGAATGATGAACTATGAGAATGCGGGCGTTACTTATCAGGTGCGCAAGTATATGGATGGCGAGACGCAGAAGATGGACGTGACTGTGCCTACCTATACGCTTGATAATACCGTGATGGGCAACTTGACGCTCGGCTCTTACACCATCAAGGGACTGACCTACGATGAGGCGAAGGGCGGTTTCTATCGCGACTACAAGAACGACGGTCTGAAATTCCACGTTGTCTGCGAAGGTGGAAGCATGAATATGGATGATGATTATAGCTTCAACGCTGCGAAGGACAACAATATCCTCGTGAAATATGAGGGCAGCAAGGTGAGCGACATCATCAACAGATTCCAGATGGGCTCTATGCCTTTCTACATCTTGACCAACTTCAAGGCGGTGACCAACGGCATCGGCGCTGTGAAGAGCGAGACGGATAAGGGCAACGGAAAGATGTACAACTTGCAGGGTCAGCTGGTAGGCGATAACTACAAGGGTGTGGTCATCATCAACGGTAAGAAATTCCTGAAAAAATAATTTTGATAAACTTGATTAGCAGATGATATTTCATACGATCATGAATCATCTCAAAACGACCGTTGCCGGGGTGGGACTCCTGATGCTCACTTCCTGCAACGGTATTTTTGACGATATTTACGACCAGCCGAAGGAGATAGTGCCGGCGAAAGGTCAGCTCTTGATAGATGCTACCAGTTGGACTGACTGGTATTATGTGGACCTGAACCTGCTGCAGCGACTTACTGAGGCGGGGGATGAGGAGGCGCTGATGAAGGCGCAGACGGAATTTGCGGCTTACCCGATTCCGATGACTGCCACTGGCGAGAAGGACGAGTCTGAGGCGGGACATGAGGCTGCTACACAGGGCAGAAAGGCGGGACAATATATGTACTGGTTTGATGTCTTCGGAGAGGGAATCAAGAAGAATACCTTCTCTTATTATACGCCTACTGAGGGACAGGAGGAGCCTGAGGAATGGACCTTGGCCGTACACCGCAACAATGTGAGAACCAACGGCGGGGCGGTGCTGGAGACTTCCTATACTTCGATGGACGAACTGCCGGAGAACAGCGAGGCTTTCAGAAACATGAACTTCCAGGAGGATGAATGGAGCGAGAACTTAGTGTGGGATAGTCAGGACCTGATGCTGATGGGCTACGTGCCTTCGCAGGGCATCTGCGTGAACAAGGTGCTCTCTTCATGGCTCAGCATGAAGATTCCACCTATGCCGCCTGCCTTCAGTCTGAACAATCATGTGTTTATCCTGCGTCTCAAGGATGGTACTTATGCAGCTCTGCAGTTGGAAAACTATCTGTCGCAGGAGGGAAAGAAGTGTTTTCTCACCATCAACTACAAGTATCCTTATTAGTAAATGCAGCGGTTTTCCGATGCTATCCTGATTTTTAGAAATAACAATGAAGAAATATATTTTATTCTCCATGCTCATGGCTGGGGCGACTCCGGCTATGGCTGCGATGGACTCGGACGATGCTTACGTGGACTCCGTTTGTCGCCAGTTTGACCTCAACGAGGTGGTGGTGACGGGCACCCGTACGCCTAAATTCCTGAAGGACACGCCGATTCAGACTCGTGTGATCAATGCACGGGAACTTGCCCGGCTGGATGCTACCAATGTGCAGGACTTGCTGCAACAGGAACTGCCTGGCGTGGAATTCTCGTATGCGATGAATCAGCAGACGCATCTCAACTTCTCCGGTTTCGGAGGACAGGGCGTGCTCTTTCTCGTGGACGGCGAGAGACTGGCGGGGGAGACAATGGACGATGTGGATTTCACCCGTCTGAACATGGATAATGTGGAACGCATCGAGATCGTGAAGGGTGCGGCTTCGGCGCTCTACGGCAGTAATGCTACGGGCGGCGTGATCAACATCATCACCAAGCGCAATCGACAGCCCTGGACGCTCAACGTGAACGCCCGATATGCGAAGCACAACGAGCAGCGATATGGGGCTTCGTGGGGGCTGAACTCGAAGCACTGGAACAATATGCTTTCTGCCCACTTCAACCGCATGGACAATTACGATGTGCACAGTGCGGCGAATCCCGTGACCCGCATCATTTCTACGGTGTATGGGGATAAGACGGTCAATCTGAAGGAGCAGTTGACGTGGAGTCCTGTCAGCAACTTCAGTCTGACGGGACGTGCGGGATATTTCTTCCGTGAAACGGTGAGGTCGGCCGACCAGCCTGAGCGCTACCGTGACTTCTCGGGCGGTCTGCGCATGAACTGGCAGATTTCGGATGCTGACGATCTGCAGGCAAGTTATGCGTTTGACCAGTATGACAAGTCGGACTATCAGCGCATCACCCGTCTGGACATCCGTGACTACAGTAATGTGCAGAATTCCTTCCGCCTGCTTTACAATCATACTTTCGGGGGTGGCGATGTGCTGACCGTGGGCTCCGACCTGCTGCACGACTATCTCTACAACACCAATCTGGAGGGAGAGACCAGGAAGCAGGACAGTTGGGATCTCTTTGCCCAGTACGACTGGCGCCTCAACGACCGGTGGGAGCTGGTGGGTGCGCTGCGCTACGACTATTTCTCCGACGGCAAGGATTCTCATCTCACACCGAAGCTGAACGTTTGCTACAAGCCATTGCGCAATCTTGCCATCCGTGCCGGCTATGGTATGGGATTCAGGGCGCCTACGCTGAAGGAGAAGTACTACAACTTCGATATGTCGGGCATCTGGATCGTGGAGGGCAACGAGCATCTGAAATCGGAGGTGAGTCACAACTTCAATCTCTCGGCTGAATATACTAAGGGTCACTACAACTATACGGCCTCTATATATTATAATAAGGTGAAGAACAAGCTTTCTACGGCGGCTCCTTATTTCAAGACGGCGGAAGACAAGCTGCCTTACCTGCCTTATTCTAATCTGGACGACTACAGCGTGTGTGGTGGTGAAGTAGGGGCGCAGGCGAAATGGAACAATGGGCTGGGTGCCCGCATCACTTATGCTTATACGAAGGAGCAGCTGGCGAAGGACAAGGACGGAAATTCCATCAACAACCAGTATATTCCTGCCCGTGAACATGCGCTGAACGTGCGTATGGACTACGATCGCCAGATAAGCAGCAACTATGGGCTGAACATCGGCTTGCAGGGGCGTGTGCTTTCGGGCGTGGAGAACGTGGAATATAAGGACTATTATGATGTGAGCAAGGGCACGATCTCCGTGGAATATCCTGCCTACACCCTCTGGAAGCTCTCGCTGGTGCAGCGCATCGGCAAGGCGGTGAAGGTAAATGCGGCGCTGGATAATCTCTTCGGTTATAAGCCTAAGTTTTATTATCTGAACAGTCCGATTACGGATGGTGTGACCTTCCAAATAGGAGTCTCCATTGATATTGACAAGTTTTTCTAATGTTCATTAGGAAACTCTCTTTAGGGAACTCTCAAGTTCTCTTTAGAAAGCTCTCATGTTGTCTTTAGAATAACTTTCATGTTGTCTTTAGAAAGCTTACTGCTTACTGAAAAATACTATAATTTCTTCTGCATAATAAAAATCCCAATCCACGGAATTTATTCCAAAGGATTGGGATTTGTTTTTTTCTATTTTTCTTTTCTTTCTTGAAAATCTTCCTTGAAAGTCCTCTCTTTCTTTTTTTTTCTCTTTCTTGAAAAATCTTCCTCGAAAGTCCTCTCTCTGAGAGTCTTCTCTCTTTGGAAGTCAGTATCCTCTCTGTTTCTCGTAAATAAAGCCGTTGGCGATAGGTGAGAAAAGAGGGTTAAAAATAATAGGTGCAGCCGATGGTGGCGGCGCGGTTGCCAAAGTGCTGGCTTGCCATGTCGTGGAAGCGGCCTTCAAGCGTCCAGTGCTTACCCAGGTTCTTGTATACTCCCACTTCGGCATAGAGATTAGCCGGGGTATAGGCATTGCTGCTGCGGCGCGTGCACCAGATGATATTGGAAGTGAGGCGCCAGCCATCGGCTAACGTGAACTGCGGTGCCAGCTTGAATACGGCAAAATGGTTGTAATCTGCATCGCGCTGCTGAGTTTCCTCAGAAGGGGTCTCGCTACGCTGCCAGAAGTAGTTGATACCGGCAGTGAGGCGCATGATGCCCTTATGCCAGAAGGCGGTGGTTCCGATGCCGAGCGTATTGTCGTGGATGGAGTTGAGTAGGTGCTGGTGGATGTTCTTTACCGAGGTGCTGAGCACGAAGGCTGGGCGGCTGTAGGTATGCTTGAGTTCTATCACGTTGGCCATACTGTTGCCGATATCCGCAGTATAAACCGGCTGCCAGGCACCCTCCATATCGCCTGTGGTTACGAAATCGCCGAACTCAGGATTGAAGGTGCGGCGGCAGTAGGTGGCCTGCAGGGTATGTCCCGGCGTGAAGGTGTAATAGGCACTTGCCGAGTAGATATGGTTGCGGGTGGTATGCTTCCAGTGCTCTTCGGGCGCTATCTGCTTAGGACGGAAATTGATGATGCGGAAGCGGTCGCCTGCCATGAATCCCCACTTGCCGATGTTGTAATCCAGTTGGGCATAGAAATCCTGATAGTTGGAATGGTTGGTGTAACCGGCGATGCAGTTCTTCTCGATGGAGAGTCCTCCCTCGAATCCTGCCGTAATCCAGAGATCAGGGGTGATGACCGGAGTGGCGTATTCTACCACCATGAAGGGGTAGGTGGAGTGGTTCTGGTATGGCGCAGTCTGGTTTTCTTCCAGCGTACGGCCGTTGTCGCAGATATGCTCGGCACCGAGGGTAAAGAGGATGCTGGAGCCGTTGTCGGCGAGCGTGTGGGTATAGTCGGCCTGCAGATGATAGGCGCGCACGTAATCGGCTGGGGTGTGGGTGAAATGGTTGCGGGTATAGGTCTGCATCGCATCTATTTCGAGCACATCCTTCGCCGTAGGCGTCCAGAGCAGATTGAGCTTGGCACCCTCGTGGGAGTAGTGGTTCACGGTGGTGCCTGAGATGCCCTGGTAGGCGTCCTTATCGCTGCTGGATGTGCGCTGGAAGTTGCCTTCTACATGACTGAGCACACGGAGTTTATCCTGCTGGCTGACGACGCTGACGATGCCTTTTGCTCCGCCGTAGGTATCAGCAAAGAGTCCCCATCTGCCAGTGGTGCCGTTCTCTTTCTTGCGTAGCGTGATGTCGATGACCTTCTTCAGACTGCTGCATCCCTTCATCACTTCAGCGTTTTGGCACACCTTGATGGTTTCTATCTCTCGCGCCTTGAAATGGTGGAGGAAGGTGGCGTAATCGAGTCCGTATTCCTGGTTGTCAATACGGATGACGAACTTGCCGTAGAGGTTGGCGAAGGGATCTCCGCCGATGATGTTGTTGCCGTCGAGCGAGATAACTTCCGGGCACATCATAAGTACGTCGAGGAGTGATTCTTCGCCGGTGAGTTCCATTTCCGGTAGATGCATGATGTATCTGTCGCCGATATGTTCAATCGGTGCAGCTTGTGTCTGGTAAGTAGTGCTGACCATCGCCAGTGAGATGAGGAGCAGGCTTTTTTTCGTTATACTGTTAATCTTCATTTCTGTTTATATGATTGGTAAAGGATTATAGTTGCAAATTTATATAAAATTTTCGAATTATAAGCCAGTAAAATAAAAAACTTAAA
>USJD01000071.1 GCA_900554835.1 uncultured Prevotella sp.
TCAGCAGGATGTTCTCCGTGGCTGCCGAACAGTCTTGAATCCAGAACTCCTGCTCGATGCCTTCTAACGTCTTGTCAAGGCATCCGCAAACCACGATGGCGAGCGGTGCCTGCTTCACCATACCGGCATAAGGACTGAACAGTGGTATCTGGTCGAGAATCTCCCGGTTGTTGATAACCACAAAATGCCAAGGCTGCTTGTTGCAAGCCGATGGAGCCGCCATGCCGGCACGTAGTATCATCTCCACCTTCTCCGGCTCTACAGGCTGATCTGTATAGCTTCTCACCGATGTACGGCTCATGATATTTTCAAAAATCTGATTCTTTTCCATATAATATCTTTTTTATACAAGTTTATACAAGATATGAACAGTATTTATTCAGAAGATTCTCCAAAGTCAATTCTCCCATTTTGTATCTTTCTGCATCCAAAGGCAGTATCAGTTCTTCCACATTCTGTCTTTCCTTGAAAGTTGCCTTCAGATGATAACGGCCGGCTTCTTCCGTGATTCTCACATTAGAGAAGTAGCCGCTAATCTGCTCGGAGTCGTATATGATGGAGTAACTTGGACGTTTGGCACCGGGAACATCTTCACGTAAGATATTCTTGCCAACCAGGTCTTGAATGTCTCGCAGTGCTGTATCCTTGGAACATTTGGCGAGGGTTGCCCAATTCTTGGTATTAATCTTTGCCTCATATCCATCAAGGAATAAGTTCAGCATGTTGACTTGGCGTTCTGAAAGAATGACTCCCATGTTCTTTTGCCAGAAAAAACTCTTGTTGAGAGTAGTACTCACCAGGTTGTTTGCTTCGTTGAGTGCCTCGATAAGGGTCTTGGCATACCATGTAATCCATTCCGTAAGGTCGCTATCGCCTTTTTGGGCTTTTTCAAGCATCTCATAATAATGTTTTTTGTCCTTATTGATTTCTGAAGAGATGTTGTAGAAACGAAGTTCGCTCTTGTCGCCACGAGCCAGGAGCATATCCGACAGGATGCGAGCCAGTCGTCCGTTTCCGTCCTCGAAAGGATGGATAGAGACAAACCAGAAATGGGCGATGGCAGAAGCAATGATGCTTGATGTGGTGTGCTCCTGGTTGAACCAGGCAAGGAATCCATCCATCTCGTCTTCTATTCGGGAAGGGGAGGGAGCAATGTAGTGAACCTTTTCTCTGCCAAACATACCTGATACGATATGTTCTTCATGGGTGCGATATTGCCCCACCTCGATTTGCGAACCTTCGCTATATCCGGATGGAAAAAAGGCACTCTGCCAGCCGCATAGCTTTTCCTTTGTTAGAGGTTGGTCGTAGTGCTCCACAGCATCTAACATGACGGCGACGACGGAATCTATATAATGCGAAGGTGCTGTATATTTCACATTGTCGATGCCCAACTTTCTTGCAATGGAGGAACGGACCTCGTCTGCGTTCAGTTTGATGCCTTCTATTTCAGAAGAGAAGACCACGTCCTTAGTCATGTTCTCTGCCATTGCCTTCAGTTTGCTGTCGAAGCCGAGTCCACAAAGTCGGCCAAAAAGCAATCCTTGCTTTCTGCTCGCCTCCTCGATAAGCAATGAGATTTTTGTGTTGTCCCATTGAAAATCAGTCCAGTTGTTTCTTTCGTGTATATACATCTTCTTTCTTTTTCTGTTGGTGAATAATGAAGTTTTTATCTTATGCGGCATTATCTGCTAAAAAACGCCGCATATTTTGCGGCAAAAATACGAAGAAAACATCGCATCACCAAATAAATTAGGTTATATTTTGACGTTTTATGATTTTCCTTTCAGAAAGAGCAGAATAGGTAAGACCAATAAAAACTCTTAAAAGTATGGTTCTATCTTCTTGAATACCAGTATTTGTTGCTATCTTTGCACGGTATATACTAATAACGCTACGTGGATAAATACTAATAGCGCTACATGGGTATATACTAATAGGAATATAAGTTTAATCATGAATCATATGAAGAAGATATTTTTGGGAATGGCAGCTGCACTGATGTTGACTGCCTGCAACGAGAACAGACAGCCGGAGGCAACGACTAATGTTGATTCTGCAAGTGTGGTAACCGACTTGATGATGAGTCGCAGAAGCATCCGTGCTTACAAGGATTCCGCCATCAGCCGTGATACTCTGAATGAGATTCTGAAATGCGGCATCAACGCGCCAAACGGACAGAATCTGCAGTCGTATGAAATCAGAGTGATAGATTCTCCTGCTCTCATCGATTCAATCACCCAAGCCGTGGTAAAGGATAATCCTAAGATAGCAGAGCGCAAGGGCTTCAAGAACATCTTCGTGAATGCTCCATGCGTGGTTTGCATCGCCTACGATACTACTTATGATATGGCGCAGATTGATTGCGGTTTGCTGGGTGAGAACATCATTCTTGCAGCATGGTCTAAGGGTATCGGTTCCTGCTGCCTGGGCAGTTCAGCCCGTTGGATACTGGATTCGCCGTCAGCCAAGCCTTACCTCGACCGCATGGCATTCTCCAAGAATTACAAGCTGCTCTACTGCATCGCCTTAGGTTATCCTGATGAATCGCCAGAGGCAAAGCCAAGACGCCAGGATATGATTAAGTTCATGGATTAAGACAAATGAAGTTTGATGTCCTGTTTCAGGATATCAAACTTTGAAGATAGATATGCATCTTTTTGAGACTTGTATGCAAAACATGAAACATCTTCTTCAAGTTCTTTTTTTGTTTTGGAAAAAATGAGATAAATATCTTTCCGAGAGTTATTATTGAAAATGATAACCCAATATTTCTTCTTTTTTAATAGAGTTTCAAAAAAAACTTCGTATCTTTGCAGTGGCTTTATGCAAGATAAGCAGTTGTAATATCATCAAGCGTAAAATTATGGCAAGAAAAAGATATCCTATAGGAATACAAACCTTCGATAAGATTCGCACGGAAGACCGGCTCTATATCGACAAGACAGAATATGTTTACCGCATGACACATTCTGACAGCAACTATATATTTCTAGGACGACCACGCCGTTTCGGAAAGTCTTTGCTTGTATCTACTTTACAGAGTTATTTCGAAGGAAAGAAAGAACTCTTTAAGGGACTTGCCATTGAAAAGCTGGAGCAGGATTGGACAGAATATCCTGTGCTCCATTTCAGTATGGCTATGGGCAAACACATGGAGAAGGAGCAACTGGAAAGATACCTGCTCTATATCATCGGCTTGAATGAAAAGAAGTTTGGTATAGAAAATGATGCTGTTGATCCGAATGTGAGATTGGCAAACCTGATTATGAATGTGTACAGACGAACGGGAAAGAAGGTGGTCGTGCTCATCGATGAATACGATGCTCCTCTTCTTGATGTAGCACACGAGGATGACAATCTCAAGGATCTTCGCAATATCATGCGTAATTTCTATAGTCCATTGAAGGATTGCGACCCATATCTCCGCTTTGTCTTCCTCACCGGCATCACCAAGTTTTCGCAACTCAGCATCTTCAGCGAACTGAATAATATCACCAATATTTCGATGAACAGGGAATATGCGGGAATATGTGGAATCACCAAGGAGGAGCTGCTTACCCAGATGTCGGACGACATTGATGAATTGGCAAAATCGTTAGGCTCCACAAGAGAAGCTGCCATCGAAGAACTGAAAATGAACTACGATGGTTATCATTTCTCTGCCCAGTCGTCAGATATATTCAATCCGTTCAGTCTGCTCAACTGCTTTGCCAATCAGAATTTCGGTTCATACTGGTTCGCTTCCGGCACTCCAACCTATCTGATTAATATGATGCGGAAGTTTCATGTCTTGCCGGCAACTCTTGGAAAGATGTATGCCAAATCATCAGCCTTTGATGCCCCGACAGAGAACATGACGGCTATTACCCCTTTGCTATACCAAAGTGGCTATCTTACCATCAAAGATTATGACAAAACCAGCAAGCTCTATACTCTTGATTTGCCGAACAAGGAAATCAAAGTTGGATTGTTCGAGAGTCTTCTTCCTAACTATCTGGAAGGAATGTTTGCCCAGAATGGAGATGTCACCATCGCTCAGATGTCTGTGCTTATCCGTCAGGATGATATGGACGGAGCATTACAGCTACTCCAGACCTTTCTGGGAACTGTGCCATATTGCAACGTCACCAACCACGAAGGTCATTACCAGCAGATGCTGTTTATCATCTTCTCGCTCTTGACTGGCTATGTGGTAGATGTAGAAGTGCACACTCCCAATGGAAGGGTAGATATCGTGATGCTGACCGCCACCCGTCTCTATATCATAGAGCTGAAGCTGAACAGGGACGCCCAGACGGCTTTGCAGCAAATCAACCTCAAGAATTATGCCCAGCGCTTTGCGCTTTGCGGCAAACCAATTGTGAAAGTGGGTATCAACTTCAATTCTACCCAGGGAAATATTGAGGATTGGATAATTGAAGAAGAATGATAGAGTTAGCTAGCCTCTTGTAAAAAGAGAACGCACATCAGCTTTTGTGCACGCATGTCTCAGCTGATGTGCGGAGATAAATACCTTATAAAGTCTGGGATTGAAAAGTAGCAACCTGATTATCAAATAGAAAATCCTAATAATTCTGCTTTTTTCTTCAAGGCAATTGCCTTTTCTGCCGTCTTTATAGTTTTGAAGAGTCTATTGTTCTCGAATTTTTTAATATAATTTGAAATCTGTCTTCTCTCGATTAAAGAAAGTTTGTTCTCTTTCTTTGCCCAAATCAACATAGCTTCCCACAATTCTGATGGGATAGCATTAGCCTGGATGATAATTCCTTTTTCTTCTTCATTATATTCTTCTATATTATCATCTTCAGAAATAAGTAAAGATGCTGGAATGGTATGCCCTTCTAACATATCCTTTAAATCTTCCCAACACTTAGCATTTTTGGTGAATGATCTGGAATTGTCTTGGTCGAGAAATTCATTAATTTTTACGACTTCTCTTTCTATAACTTCTTCTAGTTGAGGCTGTACCTTTTCATTCTTCCAAATATATGTAAGGTTAAGACTTTGATTACTCAGATGGGAAATCGCCGCCATAGTGTAGGCTGTAGTTCTTGACTTAAAACCATTTTGACCGCATCTCTTTTCAAAGCATTCTTCAATGTCCTTATAGAGAAGACTTAATGCAACAATTTTATGCCAATATGTTGCATCTATGACAGTTTGGTTTCTCTTCAATGAAGACATGAAAGAAGCAAAGCATTTTTCTCTGCTATTGCAGGCAATATGAGGTTTCATTTCCCAAATAGTCATAACTTTAGCGATGTCAGTCTTGGTTAACATCTGTTTTTTGGGAAATTCATTCTTAAAATTCTTTTCCTCAAGTTCATTTAAATTAGCTCTTGTATCAGTGTATTGTCCTCGCATACGCTCAAAGAACCATTTGGTATTAGATATGGGAGCAATTTCTTCTTTGCTTAGTTTCTCTAATTTTACAAGATACTCATCACCTGAGTCAAAGTCTGAAAGCTTGATGCTGGTTTGGCTATTTGCACATTTAGAAATAGAGCTTACAATTTCAGAATATTTCTCTTTATTCTTTACCACACTCACTTTCATTTGCACAAACACCTTGCTTAGATCACAATCTGTAGCACAGGCTATGGATGCCGTAGTCTGTCCGCCATTTACGATTTGCCAATCTTTCAGTTTTGTTATATATTGAATGCGTCCAGTTTGTTTCAACTCAACTTCACTTGCTGTGGTTGATATGCCATTATTATATGAAAAAAACATTTCTGGTGTCTTCTTGATAGTCGACATAATACGCTGGTTTACTTTACTTTTATTGCGTAAGAAAGCTCTTACATTCTTTTCAAGAAGCAATGTTCGATATTGGTTGTATATCTTAGCCAATACTTCTCCAGGAATAATAGCAAGATAAGTGTCAACGCTAGGATTATCATCCTCAACCTTTAAGCATTGAATTTTTGGAGCAATTTGTTCCTTATTTTGAGAATTCTTATTGGTAACATAATATTTTATGTCATTCTCAAAATCAATTTCAATTTTATCATTGCCTTGCTTAATCTGGTCCTGTCTGTAAATACTGGCAATATCCCAAACATGATACTCATAAAGTACTCCGTCCTCCTCTTCATTAAGAGTGTGGATTTCGTTGCTAGAAACTGCACCATCGGTTAAAAGGTAAAATCTTATCATATTGACCTTACCTTTAGACTCTCTTACAATATTAATTGCATCTTGAACTTCGCTGGTAAACTCACTTTCAGATCCATAAAATGGTGATTTCTTTTTAATGCATTGATTGTAAAACTCACGGAGATAATTGAAACCTGTTCTTACTCTGGAATCAATTCTAGAAGCTAATGGGGTAGCATGTATAAAAAGAAAAAGATCAAGTGATTCAGCTTCATCATTATAGTCGTACGCTGTGAGTTTAGCTTTAGCCCCGGAAAATACGCATATTTCAGGAGCACTAACCTCATCACATTCTTCCATACAGTCCAAATAGTATCTTACGAGTTCGGTATTGATGTCTGTATCATTGTTCTCTGCAGAGTCCTGTACCGTATCTATAACATATTGTGCGAATTCTTTTATATTCATATTGTCATTTTTATTTGTTTATAGTTGCGGCTCAGGGGGAGATTGTCCGTGGAAAGACAACCATTCCTGTGCCAATTTTAGCTTAGTGTTTTGACTAAAACCATAACATCAGTTTCGTCTAATGAAAACCATTCTCCACGGATTCTCTTACTAGCAAATGCTTTATGCAATGCAGCCTCAAAAGCTTCTGCGATAGAACGTATAGGATACTCTTTACAGCAAACGATTTCTATTGAAGGCTTTTCGCTTTGTAAAGTCCTTTCGCGGTATTCCGGATTATTTGAAATTCCTATTTTATAAAAACCGTTAGTCGTATCATGCATTAAATACACATGGCAAGAATCTCCCAAGCTAACGTCTTTGCCTTTTAGAAGCTTGGTCGTTTTGTGGTGCTCTATTTCTATTTCTCGCTCGTTTAACTCTGTATCGAACGAGCAAGCGTAGTTTCTAAAGACATCACCAGCTAAGAAACTTGGAGTCCAATCACTTTCGTTTACTCCATCAATAGAAGTGCGACGATTATCCGCAAATGTAATTCTCCAATTTGTGCATAAATAGGATTTTAATATGTCTATGTCTTCGTAAAAGAGTTCAAAATAGAACACTTTATCATATTCCTTTATGTCTGAGCTATCTACTTGGGTCGGCTTATTTAAAATGGAGAAATCAAGGACTTTCTTATTCTTCTCCTTTTTGAGTAAAAGACTAAAAACATCTCCTATACGTAATTGGATGTTTACCGACTTAATGCCAAAAGCGATATATGCCTTTTTATCAAGATACTCAAATGATATATATATGCTAATGCCTTTATTTGAAGCCATCTCAAAAGATGGATATCCTTGTATTTTGTATGCATCAATATATCTATTGGCAACGACTTCCCATTTTAAGTTAGTTTGATCATTGAAAATGTCTTTATTCTCAATGATATTAAAAATGTCACAATTTTCTTCTATCCAATTTCCTTTACTTGGATATATGGAATACAGCAAACATTCTTGGCTAAAATCATCTTCGCTAGGAACCAAAAAATTCCATTTATTTACATGATCACAAAAAGATTTTGTGTTGATAGAAAAGTAACCATCTGATAAAGCCACAAAATTACTTTCTATTTCCAAAGATTCAATTTTGATACAACCAAGTATATCGTCTTTACGAACAAAACATCCATTGCGATAGTTCCATTGTAATATCACATTCAGACTATCACTATAAGGTTCCGTTTTTTTCAAAATATCAGAGCTGATTTTGCAATAGTCATATATGTTGAAGAACTTATCGTAACAGACGGTATCTTTATCTGAATTTGATTTTATCTGAAATTTGATATTACCTGTCATGTTATAACTTCCCATAATATCAAAATCATCCAAAATAAATTGTCCAGTTGAAGGTGTATTTATCTTTATTAAAGGATAGTCAATTTCTTTTAGAGAATGATTCTCTCCTGTATATTTGCACTTTAATACACATAGTGTTTCTCCCTCTACAACATTCTTCTTTCCACTAATTAGGTGTTCTCCTAAATAATGTTTAGGATAAATATATAAGATTTCGATATCTAATCCTCCTGTTCTTCGCAAGATTTTAGCTTGTAATTCTGCAAGTTTTGTTCCTTTGGAATTTATTGATTCAATCGTGTAATCAATAATTTTATCTCGTAGAATTGTGTATGTATAAAATTCCCCTTCTTTCTTAAAACTAACAAACGGAATAGCAGGAGACAAATCTTCACCATTAGATTCAGAAGAGCCTTTTTTGCAATCAGACATAAAATCAATAGCCGAGTCTTCAAAATATTTTTGAGCACGTAATTGAATATTATTTAAATAGTTTTGTTGATGTTCTGATATGGTTTCATTAAGAATCTTATTTTCTGCTTTGACAACATAATAGCCAAACTGACAAATTAGTTCCCAGTATTTTTTCAGATAGTTATTGTTTACGTTAGACAATAGTATAGCCAACTTAAATTCATCAGTTGTTGCATTTAGCCCCCAATTTCGAAATAAAGAGATTTTATCTGAAATTTCATCTTCAACTCCACCTAAAGCTAAATGTATATAAGATAAATAAGAGGATTCATTATTGTTTAATTGGCTAAAGAATGTGTACAAACCAATCCCTCCTGTTGTGGTAAGTTTAACATCCCCAAATAATGCATCTAAGCAACTGACAATATCTTGTGCGCTCATAGCTATTAGTATGGGCGCAACTTCTCCTCCATCCAAATATGAATCCATGTTAGGTATGGACTTAATTGCGGATATGAGCTTGTCATCCTCTTTTAAACCATTTACGAATTCTATAATATTTTTCGATGATTTTGTTATGAGATTGAAAGATTCTTCGTCTACTGGTATTACCATATTTTGAAAGTTTAAATGTTCTTTTCTGCAAATTTACGACTAATATTTTAAGATACCAAACTTTTGATGATTATTTTTGTTTTTGTTCTGTTTTTAAGTTTTTAGCTGCCCTTGCTGATAGAAAGGTGGTAGTTCAATCCTTCATTTTGCCAGTCACTACCATACATCGTGTTTTACGATACAAGGGTAGAGACACCTTTCCTGGCATTATTCTCTGATGCAGCTATGGGAGGTATTCTTGGACATCATGAATTGGAGTAGATTTAGGCGATGATGCTGTGCCAAAATCATAATATGTGTAGAAAATATCGCATTTTTCGAAAAAAGTCAGCCAAATATTTGGAGATATGAAAATAAAAGCATATCTTTGCACCATAATATCACCCTTAGGTGGAAAAAACTAAGGCTCGCCACTCCTTTTAGGGGTGGCTTATTTTTTATATGTTAACGTATGGAACAACAGATGCAGCGTGTAATCGTTTACATAGATGGATTCAATTTCTATTTTGGCTTGAAACATAATGCGAAATGGAAGAAATATTATTGGCTTGACATCGTAAAGTTGTTTGAGTCATTTATGCGTCCGAACCAAGAACTGGTTGCGGTCAAATATTTCTCTGCCAAGCCCGATGACTTGGAACAAAGTTTAAGACAGAATGCTTTCTTTCAAGCCAACAAGGAAAATCCTAAGTTCAAATTGATTTTGGGCAAATACTTGAAGAAGGAAATCACGTGTTTCAGATGTGGCAATGTTATTCATACCCATGAGGAGAAAGAAACTGATGTGAGAATTGCAACGCAAATAGTCGCCGATGCCTACCAAGATAATTGTGATTTGCAGATTGTCGTATCTGCTGACAGCGATATGATACCTGCAATCGAATTAGCGACAGAAGCGAAGCACAAAGTCTTCATCTATTTTCCACCACATCAATATTCAAGCAATTTGGCTGCAATGGGAGCAGGAAAACCTCTTCACATGAAGCAGTATGAGACACGCTTCAAGCAATGTTTGTTGCCGGATGTTGTACATCTTGAAAAAGCAAACTTTGACTTGCACATTCCTGAAAAATGGAAAGGCTTTCAGAGTTTATAAAGATATTACGCCCCTCAGGCGCGCCGAAAGGCAGCATACTAGAGGGGCGTTACTTATTCCCAAGAGCGTAAACCCGCTAGGCGTCCCGGCTGATTTGAAATCCGCCGTAAAAAAAGATTCGACCTATTAAAACTGGAAGATTTGCAATCCCCCAACAACAATAAAAGGAAAAGCATACTCTTTTGCTGCGGTGCCAAGTACAAGCTCTACTTGCCTGATAAGGAAGACTTGCGAAAGGCAAAAAGAACTCTATCTTATGGCTCATTCAGATGAAAAGGATAAAGAAGAATAATATGTTGATGTCCTGAAACAGGACATCAATGTTTCCCTCCATAACCCAACAAAAAAAGCATGGCGCAAATCACTGCGCCATGCTCCAATAAAAGAAAACCTTATAGTCAAAATAGAAATTAGCTATTCTAATTCTTATTCCGGTACTAAACTTTTTCTAGTACTTTGCATTCTGAGGATCAAAGTTGGTCCAACCGCTCATCCAGTTGTTGCTGCCATCGAAGGCTCCGATGTAGCTTACGGTGTCGAAACCTGTCCAGCCGGCGAAACTTGCGGCACCAAGCAATGGGCTTCCTGCGATAGGAGTATAGCCATCTGCACCAACCAATGAGGTCCAGCTGTCGAAGTACTTGTTGCTCTGCTCTGCAAAGAAGAAGGTGTTGCTGTATGACTTCTGATTCTTGTCGATATCCTGCTTCTTTGCAGCATCGTAGAGATAATCCTCATACTTCTTGTTGGCATCTGTACCAACGGCATCCATACCAGCGAAATATACATTCTGGAGCTTGAATTTGCCTTCCTTGGCATCCTTTACGGTATTTCCCTTCTCACCATCGATAATCAAACCGATAGGCCAGCCTAAGGCTACTGAGTTGATGCAGTTGAGGTTGGAAGAACGGCGGATCTGCATCGCAGCCTGGAACTTGCCGAGAGCAGAACCGTTGTTTGGATTGTATGCACCGGCAGTGATATAATCTGTGGTATTCTGGAACTGGCTATCCAAAACCTTAGGACCTACGAAGGTGATATTGGAGAAAGTGGCTGTGGTACGAGGATCTCCTGTTGCACCATCAGCGCAGTTATCGCTCTCGAAACCATTGCTCTGAGAGGTATCGGCTATCTTGCTGTCACGCAGAGAAAGACCGTACTGCACCTTTCCTGAGAAACCATTGTCTGTATCGAAATCATCATCCCAACCCTTGTAGGCTACGAGATACTTGCAATTCACTGTACCACCAAACCACTCGAAGGAATCATCATTGGAATAAGATACCTGTACATGGTCTATCTGTGTGCCAGAACCTACAGAACCGAAGGTCAGACCGTTGATTTCCTTATCTTTCTGGAATGGATAACCCGCAAACTCGATGCGTACATAGCTCAAGGCTCCTGAGTTGTCTGCATCATCTGCGCCGCCATGCTTGGTACGAGGACCGCCCTCTATCTGCTGCTCTGTCTGGTTGTTCTTAGCCTTACCGCAGAGAATAATGCCACCCCAGTCGCCAGGCTTTCTGCTGCCGGCAGCCTCTTCAGAAGTGAAGACGATAGGCTCTGCGGCAGTACCTTTGGCG
The DNA here is from genome assembly GCA_900554835.1 of uncultured Prevotella sp. Classification (GTDB taxonomy): domain Bacteria; phylum Bacteroidota; class Bacteroidia; order Bacteroidales; family Bacteroidaceae; genus Prevotella. Next base: position 11,625 of record USJD01000071.1, read on the forward strand.
ATGAGTTTACCGCCACGCTCTGCGATGAGTGCAGCCTTGGTCTGCTTGTCGCCCTTGATGATAGTTCCCGGTTCGATGGTAAGCTCAGCGCCATCTGCGATATATACCCATCCCTTGAGGAGATAAGTGCCTTTCTTCAAAGTCTGCTTGCCAGTGAAAACGAACTCCTGGTCGCCGTTTCCGATCTGTGTTCCGTTGGCGTTCTCCTTGTCGTCTGTACCGAAGAGGATGTGGTCGCAAGCCTTCAAGCCGCCATCGGTTGACCACTTGTAAACTACTTCTGGTCCTGGATTTGGAGAAGGAGTTGGATCGTCATTGTCACTGCTGCAGCTGCTCAACATGGCAGATGCTGCGAGGATGCCCATGCATCCTAAAAAATACATCTTGTTCATCATTGTTTTCTGTTTTATTAAACAAACATCTAATTATTCTTATTATTTAGAATTTATATATCGCCTGCAAACCGATGTTTCTGCCCGGCTTATAGCATCTTGCTATCTCTTCTACTTCCTTCTTGCTTCCGTCGCTATACGTTACATCGGCAAACTGCTTGTAATATATCTTTTCTGCAAGAAGATCTCTTACGTTGAGCTTCAGCTCCAGATGATTGCCGAATTTCTTTGCCAGCGAGAAGTCGATGGTGTTGCGAGGCATCTCGTAGCTGTGAGGCACTCGGGAATTGGAGTCATCGCCTGTGCTTCCTTCGCTTCTGCCCACACCGATGATTCGCTTGCCTATGCGGTTGTATAGCAGGGCGATATCCATCTTTAATGGCTCGTTCTTATAGAAGATGCCGGTGTTGATAAGGTATGGCGACTGTCCCTGCATCGGTCTGTCTTCCTCTTTCGCTCCCTTCTCAAACTGCACCTTACTCTTGATCAAGGCACCGTTGAACGACCAGCTGAAATCTTTCAGTCCGATGAAGTCGAGATTCTTTCTGATGTCCAGCTCCACACCATAGTTGTTGGCACTCTTTGCATTCTTATAAGAATAAATCAAGTCTGTGCCGCCAGCCACCGTGTAGGTCCACTCGATAGGAGAATCGAAGTGCTTGTAGAAAACTGCTAATGAGATGAGTTCTCCACGGGATGGATACCACTCATATCGCAGGTCGAGGTTATCGACATAGCAGTTCTTCAGTTCTGTGTTTCCCTGTACGTTGCTGGCAAGATCGAAGTCATAATATACTGCCGGTGATACCTCACGGAATTCTGGTCGGTTGATACTGCGTCCATACGAGAGGCGAGCCTGATGCTGGTCGCTGATCTTATAGGTCGTATTGAGAGATGGAAATACATCATCGGTCTTGTAATGACGGCTCGATTCACTCTTCTCGTAGTCACGGGAATTGGAGATGAGCTCCATATCATTATGCTCAAAGCGGACACCGGCGTGGATGCCGAGTTTGCCAAAGGGGAGAGACATCGCCAGGTATCCTGCGCCTAAGGTGTTGTGTCCGCGGTAGTTATTGCGCATCTGCTTTTCCTCCAGAAGATACAGCTTGTCGTAACCCATGTTCGCCTCATTGGAGAGCAGGGTAGGGATGTCGCTGTGGCGGAAGTCGGATGGCATATTGTTGGCTGAAACATTCCAGTTGTAGATAAAGTTGCGGGTCTGGTATTCTCGGGTCCGATACTCCCCATAGGCACCCACTTGCAAGTCTGGCTCAAAGCTGCCAAACTTGAAGTGGTGCTTATCATTTACACCAAGTGAGAGAATGTGTTCATCGAGCTGAGTCCACTCGCGTGATATGTCGTTGCCGGTGCTCAGAGCATAAACGCCCGATTCGAGAGCATCGTCGATGAGAAATCTGCGACGGTCAGGCAAATGACGGTTGGCATACGCATACCCGATGCTCCAGTCAAGGGCGTCGCTAGTGAAGGTGTGCTTGCCGGTAAGCTGACCGTTATATGTAGTTCGACTGCGGTAGTAATACTCTGCGCTTCGCTCCAGGTTCGACTGGGCGCTCACGCCTTCACGCCAGGTATATCGGCTGGTAGCCAACTGGTTGAAGATGTTCTTGAGCTGATACTTGTGGTTGCCGTCCTTAGAAAGGAAGGTGAAGTTGAGCATCGCTCCGAGTCTGACATTATTATTATACTGGTTGTCAACTGAGTGACGAAGATAGTTCGGTTTGTCGTTTGTCGCATCATAGATACCATAGAGATTGTTCTCCATGTTCTCGTAGGTGCGGTATTCGTTGGTGTAGTTCAAGGCGGCGAGCATACCGAGTGTTCTTCCGCCGAGCATCCAGCGATGGTTGAGATTAGCTGCCAATTTCAAGTCGCCCAAGGGTTTCTTGTTCTTGATGAGCCAATCATTGTTGAATCCGTTGCCCAGGAGCGAAGTAGCATAATCGCCCACCGGTTTTCCGTTGGCATCGAGCTGCGGATTCAAGTCAGCATGGATGCCTCCGTTCAGGTTTCTCAAGCCATTATCGAAGCCGAGGAAATCGGTTCTGGAACCTTTTGAGTAAGAAAAGTCCTTGAAGGCAGAAGATGTATTCCAGTTTCCGCCCACGGCGATATTGAAACTGTTTTCTGCCGGAATCTCCTTGGTGTTGACGATGATGAAACCGCCCGAGTAGTCAGCAGGATATTCAGCCGATGGCGACTTCACGATGGTAAGGTTGTCAATTTGCGAACTTGGGATGATATCGAAGGAGAATGCCCTTGAATCAGCCTCAGAACTAGGCACTGCTCCTCCGTTCACCCACACATTGTTATAACGCTGTGACAAACCACGAACCATCACGAATTTATCGTCGATGAGGCTCACGCCTGGCACTCGGCGTATCACCTCACCCGCATTCGTATCCTGCGTTCTGGATATTTCCTGTGCCGAAACATTGCTCACGATGACGGGACTGTTTTTTGCGACCTGTATCATTGCCGCATCCGTATTTCTTCTTTCTACTGCGGTAACGGTCACTTCTTTCAGTTGCTGTTCATCCGGTTGCAAAGCGATGGTCTGGTTTGCATCCTTCGCCTGAACCCCGTCAATTTTTAGAGTCTTATATCCTACATAATTTATATATAGAGTATATGTCTTGTCTTTCTTCAGTCCATCGAGCTGGAAGTTTCCGTCGATGTCGGTGATTGCCTTCAAATCGGAGGCAGTCTCCTGCTTGCGGTCAGTCTTTCCATTGCTTTCCACGGCTGTGATGACTGCCCCGATGAGTGTCTCCTTCGAGTTTTTGTCGATTACGACACCCTTGATTTGTTGCGCCCACGTTGGCAAGCCTGCCGCCGAGAGCAATCCTAATACAATAATTCCCCTTTTAGCATTCATAACCTATATCGTTTGATTACGGTTGCAAAGGTACGGTGGTTATATTACACCGGAGTTGCGATGAGGTTGAAAGGCATTGACAAAGCTGCGACAAAGGTGTTACGGCTTGTTTTTCCTGTAAAATGCTATATATTAAGGTATAATCTCCAATCAGTCAGCGATAACCATGCAGAGTTTGAGTATGTTTTCTTCGAAGTGCTCCTTGTCTATGGCATTGTTCTTGAGTATGGAACGATAGTTATATACGGTTTGTGGCGAATAAGACAGGATGCCGGCTATCTTGGAACTTTCAGTAATGCCTAATCGCAACAAGGCGCACACACGAAGGATGGGTGGCATTTCCCCATTCTCTTTCAGCTGGATGTGTGCCGATTCTGTAAGCTGCTGGTTCAGTTCGTTTACAAAAGTTGGGTACAGAGACAGGAATGCTTTGTCGAATTCCGTCAAAAACTCCTTGTTTTCCTTTTCTGTACTTGATGAGGAAGAGAGAAGACTCAGCAGTTCCTTGCTTTGGTTGGCTTTTATCTTTCTTACAGCCAATGTTCTTAGCTTTTGGTTTCTCTCTATGTTCTTATAGCACAGGTCAATATACACCTTTACCAGTCTCTCGCGCTTCTGGTTGGTGTCCTTCAGTTCGTCGTTGATGAGATGTAGCTGACCGTTGAGCTTTTCCATTTTGTCAGACGTTGCCGAGATTTCATCTTTCTTTTGTTTCAGAAGCCTGTTCTTCTTGCGGATGAACAGACTGCTAATACCTACTCCAAGTAGGAGCAGGATAATGACCAATAGGGCGATGTTGAGCAATCTGTTAGTTGTTTTGATGTCATCTGTATAGGCATTGGTAATCATCTGCAATTTGGATGAAATCTCAATGCGGCGCAACCGGTTGTTGTATGCATAAGCATCTTCCAGGGATAGGTTGATGTATTCCTGGGCTTTGTTCAGACTTCTGGTCTTATGTTTGTAGATGAAGAGTGCGATGTTTTGCAGGGCGACATTCTCTTTTATGGCAGAAGTGATGTCTGAGATGGCTGCAACCAGCAGGTAATGTTCCGTCAGTTTCTGGTTGTTGGCTTTCTGGTATACTTCGGATAGGGCAAAGGCGGTCATGGCATGGAGACGGCTGTCCGGCTTTTCCATACTCAGTGCTTTTTTGTAGTATTGGATGGTCTTGTTATTGTTGGAATGATAGTTGTAATAGTAAAACTCTCCCAGCAGGTAGTAATAGAATGCATCTTTCTTTGGCGACAGTTCTATTGCTTTCTTCAGGTATTCCACTTTCTGCTGGTCGTAAATCTTGCTGAATTCATTGTTTTCACAGTAGGTTGACCAGTTGTTGTATAGTCCATACATTGTATAATAATATAGAAACTGATAGTCACGTGGTTCTTCCTTAGGCTCTATCTTCTGCAAAATTTCCTTTGCTTCTGCATAGAATCCACGTGTGATCAATAACCTG
>USJD01000072.1 GCA_900554835.1 uncultured Prevotella sp.
CGTTGGCTACCTCCTTAATCCTAGTGAACAAAAAATTAATTGGCGAAAATAACTACGCTCTCGCTGCCTAGTCGAAGTATAGTAAACTAGCTTTATTCCAGCACAGGGTGCTGGAACGAGACATCGCTCAACGGATGTTGTTCCGAATCTTGTTGATCAAGCGGTGCAGGTAAATCGGAAATAGTTCATGTACGCCTCGTTGCATGGATGAAATTTTAGAGGATAAGGGTATGATTGGTGGTCCAGGTCTTGTCATACCTCGAAAATTGAAGGCTGGAATAAGCATGTAGAAAGCGTATGGTTTCCTTGTGCGGACGAGGGTTCGATTCCCTCCAGCTCCACTTCTACCAAAAAGAGGGTGTGTCATAAGTTCATGACATACCCTCTTTTTGGTAGAAGTGGCCTTACACTTTGAACTACATTAGCCACAAAACACAAACATTTTGCAAGCAAAACCCGATATAAAAGAACACAAAGACACTACAAGCAATTATTCTATTGATATTTTATCACATATAAAACAAAATCACTTTCAATCTGAAAGAATTAAACGCCCTATTGCTTACAATTCAAAAGAACCCATAAAATAGTTGATAAAAATAGATTATTTTTTCTTTATTTTTCGACAAAACGTCGTACCTTTGCAGTCGTAAACAAACAAATAGTCATCAAAACAACAAAATGGCTATCACAATGTTAATTTCCGCAAAAGAATTTAACTTCTTTAAAGGGATAAAACAAGAGAATGAAGAGATTATCAATCGCATATAGGTTCTGATCTCATGCAAGAGAAACCAGGATTCATGCGAGAAGTATCAAACTTAAAGGACAACACAATATGAAAGAAACAGTTCATTTCACAAAGATGCATGGAGCTGGAAATGATTACATTTATGTAGATACCCAGTTGTACGACATCCCCGACCCAGAAAAGGCAGCTATCGCCTGGAGTGCTTATCACACAGGTATTGGAAGCGATGGACTGGTTCTTATCGGCAAACCCAAGGATGGCAGAAGAGCAGACTACTCCATGCGCATCTTCAATGCTGATGGTTCTGAAGCCATGATGTGTGGCAATGCAAGCCGCTGTATCGGAAAATATCTTTATGAAAAAGGATTGACCCGAAAAGACACCATACGGCTTGAAACACTATCAGGTGTCAAGATATTGAAATTGCATATTCAGGATAATCATAAAATAGTAGAATCGGTGACAGTAGATATGCTGAAGCCAAGATTGGAAAATCCTGAGCAATTCATAGGTCCTTCCGTACTTGCAGCAGACGAAAGAATATTTGAAGGCACTTACGTTTGTATGGGAAATCCACATTTCGTAACCTTCGTGGATGATATCGATACTATCGACATCGTCCACTATGGAAAAATCCTCGAAAGAGACCAGGCCTTTCCTCAACGTTGCAATATTGAATTTGCACAAGTGACAGATACAGACATCATTAGAACACGAGTTTGGGAAAGGGGAAGCGGAATAACAATGGCTTGTGGAACAGGGGCTTGTGCCACTGCTGTAGCCGCATTCCTTACCAAGCGTGCTGGACGAAAAAGCAGTATCGTGATGGATGGAGGAACTTTACAAATCGAATATAACGAGGAAGACGAACACGTATATATGACTGGTCCTGCAGCCTTCGTATTCGAGGGAGAAATTCAGGTGAAATAACAAATGAGAAATGGTAATAATGAGAAATGAAAAATTTAGCTGTATCCACAAAGTTAACATTCAACATTTAACATTCAACATTACGCATTAAGCATTTAGCATTTAGCATTAAAATAAAAAGAACGCAAACTTAAATAATAATGGTCTAAGAGAAATATCTGAAAAGACAATTCTTAAAAGATCGCAATAAAAGGAGAACAACAATATGGCATTAGTAAATGAACATTTCCTGAAGTTGGCAAGCAATTATCTTTTTGCCGACATCGCAAAGAAGGTGAAAGCCTACAAGATTGCTCACCCTAAGCAGCAAGTTATCAGCTTAGGTATCGGTGACGTAACCCAACCTCTCTGCCCTGCCGTCATTAAGGCGATGCACAAGGCGGTGGATGAGATGGCTGTACAGGCTTCTTTCAGAGGTTATGGACCGGAAAGAGGTTATGATTTCCTCCGTGAGGCCATTATCAAGAACGATTTCTTGCCTCGTGGTATTCATCTCGACGTAAATGAGGTTTTCGTAAACGATGGAGCCAAGAGCGATACAGGAAATATCCAGGAAATCTTGAGATGGGATAACAACATCGGCGTGACAGACCCGATTTACCCTGTATATATCGACTCTAATGTGATGATAGGCAGAGCGGGCGTCTTCGAGAATGGCAAATGGAGCAATGTAACTTACATGCCTTGCAACGACGGAAATGATTTCACTCCACAGATACCGGATCATCGTGTAGATATGATTTATCTCTGTTATCCGAACAACCCTACAGGAACCGTTATCACGAAAGAAGAACTTCGCAAGTGGGTAAATTACGCCATCAAGAATGAAAGCATCATCCTCTATGACGCTGCCTACGAAGCATATATTACAGATCCGGAGATTCCTCATTCTATCTACGAAATACGTGGAGCAAGAAAGGTAGCTATTGAATTCCACAGTTATTCTAAGACAGCTGGTTTTACGGGAGTGCGTTGTGGTTACACCATCGTACCAAAAGACCTGAAAGCCAAAACGCTGACAGGAGAAGAAGTGGCATTGAACCCTATCTGGGACCGTCGCCAATGTACCAAGTTCAATGGTACCAGCTATATCTCGCAGCGTGCTGCCGAAGCTATCTACACCCCAGAGGGCAAGGAACAGGTGAAGGCAACCATCAACTACTATATGGAAAACGCCCACTATATGAGAGAAAAACTTCAGGAACTCGGACTGAAAGTTTATGGCGGCGAGAATGCACCTTATCTCTGGGTAAAGACTCCTAACGATACACCAAGTTGGAAATTCTTTGAAGAGATGCTCTATGGCGCCAGCGTAGTCTGCACCCCAGGTGTAGGTTTCGGTCCTTCAGGTGAAGGTTACATCCGACTAACTGCCTTCGGCGAGCATGAGGATTGCAAGGAAGCCATGGAGAGAATAGCAAAGTGGCTGGGAAAATAAACATTCCAACAGATAAAAAATTGAATATCAGAAATTTTAAATTATATAAGGTATGAGCAACTTAAGATTTGAAGCTGTTTCAGAGGCTTCCAAGAGAAAGCCTGTTGAGGTAACCGCTCCAAGTGAGCGACCAAGTGAATTCTTCGGAAAGAAAGTATTCAACCGACAGAAGATGTACAAGTATCTCCCTGCAGACGTCTATGAGAAACTGGTAGATGTCATCGACAACGGAGCACGTCTCGACCGTAACATCGCCAATGCCGTAGCCAAAGGCATCAAGCAGTGGGCTGACGAAAATGGCGTAACCCACTACACCCACTGGTTCCAGCCATTGACAGAAGGTACTGCAGAAAAGCACGATGCCTTCATCGAGCACGATGGCAAGGGTGGTATGATCGAGGAATTTTCAGGTAAGTTGCTCGTTCAGCAGGAGCCTGATGCATCATCTTTCCCATCTGGCGGTATCCGCTCTACCTTCGAGGCTCGCGGTTATTCTGCATGGGATCCAACATCTCCTGTATTTATCATCGACGATACACTCTGTATCCCTACCGTCTTCATCTCTTATACAGGTGAGGCTCTCGACTATAAAGCTCCATTGCTCCGTGCATTGCATGCAGTAAACGTAGCTGCTACTGAGGTTTGCCACTATTTCAACCCAGATGTAAAGAAGGTTGTTTCTAACCTCGGTTGGGAGCAGGAATACTTCCTGGTAGATGAGAGTTTGTATGCAGCACGTCCTGACCTGATGCTGACAGGCCGCACCCTGATGGGTCACGATTCAGCCAAGAATCAGCAGATGGACGACCACTACTTCGGTGCCATCCCTGAGCGTGTTCAGGCTTTCATGAAGGATTTGGAAATCCAGGCTCTTGAACTCGGTATTCCTTGCAAGACCCGTCACAACGAGGTAGCACCAAACCAGTTTGAGTTGGCACCTATCTTCGAGGAGACCAACCTTGCCGTTGACCACAACATGCTCCTGATGAGCTTGATGAAGAAGGTAGCTCGCCATCACGGTTTCCGCGTACTTCTCCATGAGAAGCCATTCGCAGGCATCAACGGTTCTGGTAAGCACAACAACTGGAGTCTCGCTACTGATACCGGCATCCTGCTCCATGGTCCTGGCAAGACACCAGAGGATAACCTCCGTTTCGTAGTCTTCATCACAGAGACTTTGATGGGTGTATACAAGCACAACGGTTTGCTCAAGGCATCTATCATGAGCGCTACCAATGCGCATCGTCTGGGCGCCAACGAGGCACCTCCAGCAATCATCTCTTCATTCCTCGGCAAGCAGTTGACCGACCTTCTCGAGCACATTGAGAAAGCCGACAAGAAGGATCTCTTCACCGTGGCTGGCAAGCAGGGTATGAAGTTGGATATCCCTGAGATTCCAGAGTTGATGATTGATAACACCGACCGTAACCGCACATCACCATTCGCCTTCACCGGTAACCGTTTCGAGTTCCGTGCAGTAGGTTCTGAGGCTAACTGTGCTTCTGCAATGATTGTATTGAACACTGCCGTAGCCGAGGCTTTGACCGACTTCAAGAAGCGTGTGGATGAGTTGATTGCCAAGGGTGAGGACAAGACATCTGCCATCATCGATATCGTTCGTCAGGATTTGAAGACCTGCAAGCCAATCCGTTTCGACGGTAATGGTTACTCAGATGAGTGGGTAGAGGAAGCTGCCAAGCGTGGTCTGGACTGCGAGAAGAGTTGTCCAAAGATTTTCGAGCGTTATCTCGACCCTGCATCTATCAAGATGTTTGAGGACATGGGCGTCATGAAGAAGAACGAGTTGGAAGCTCGTAACGAGGTGAAATGGGAGACCTACACCAAGAAGATTCAGATTGAGGCTCGCGTGATGGGCGACTTGAGCATGAACCACATCATCCCTGTGGCTACTCACTATCAGAGTCAGTTGGCTAAGAATGTGGAGAACATGATTGACATCTTCGGTGACGAGGAAGGCAAGAAGTTGACTGCCCGCAACATCAACATCATCAAGAAGATTGCCGAGCGCACTCAGATTATCGAGACCGGTGTTGAGGAGTTGGTAAATGCCCGCAAGGTTGCCAACAAGATTGAGAATGAGCACGACAAGGCTATTGCTTATCATGACACGGTAGCTCCAAAGATGGAGGAGATCCGTTATCAGATTGATAAGTTGGAGTTGACTGTAGCCGATGAGCTCTGGACATTGCCTAAGTATCGTGAGCTTCTCTTCATCAGATAACAAGCAATTTTCTGGTTTAATTATAAGTTATAGTTTTCGTTTAAGAAAAAGAAAACGCAAAAGCTCTAAAAGAGCTACTCTTCATCAGATATAACAAAGAACGATCAATCTATTTCTTTTATTGGTTGTTTAAGTTTGCGCGGAGTGTGGTTGTGAAATCACGCTCCGCTTTTTATTTCCCTAAACCAGCATACCACAACTATGCTATTTTTCATCTGCCACAATTATATTCCAGACAGTTTCTTTCTTTTTTTCATAAATTGTGAGTACTTTTGCAGAAGATTTACAGGACGAATCTTCAAATACAGACTAAAATGAATCTTCAAATATCGATAAGAGAGATGGGAAAAAGAAGAATCGCTTTATATCACGCTTTCCATACTTCGCTGCCTATCATGGCTGGATATGGATTTCTGGGACTGACTTATGGCATCTATATGCATGAGTTGGGCTTCAACTTCCTCTACCCCATGCTGCTTGCCATCACGGTTTATGCCGGCAGCGCAGAGTTCTTGCTGGGCAATATGCTATTGGGGAGTTTCCATCCTCTGCAAGCCTTCCTGATGGTACTGATGGTCAATGCACGACATCTATTCTACGGACTCTCGATGCTCGAAGAATACAAGGGATTGGGATGGAAGAAGTTCTTCCTCATCTTCGGAATGTCGGACGAGACCTTTGCCCTGACAAGCGCTTCCAAGATTCCGGAAGGAACCGACAAGGGGTGGTACCTGCTCTGGATTACCTGGCTCGATGAAACCTATTGGGTCATCGGAGCCACGCTGGGCGGTCTCATCGGTCCGTTCCTCACCTTCGACCTCAAGGGATTGGATTTCGTGCTGACCGCTATGTTTACGGCAATCTTCGCCGACAACTGGCTTCGGGAGAAGGATCACACCAGCAGTATCTCCGGACTGATTATCTCAGGATTGTGCCTCGCGATATTCAGCGCTGATCACTTCATCATCCCAAGCATGGTTATCATCCTCATATTTCTCACCATTAAAAAAAGAAAAGTATGACCCTTCTCCAACAAATCATCATGGTTTCTGCAGGCGTAGCCGCCACCATGCTTACCCGTTTTATTCCCTTCGTTGCCTTCCGACCGGGAAAACCAACACCTAAGTACATATTGTATTTAGGCAAGGTACTTCCTGCCTCGGTCTTTGCCCTGCTGGTGGTTTACTGTCTTCGCCACATCCATTTCTTCTCTGCCGATTCCGTAGCACAGTTGGCAGCCGTAGCCTTCACCATCCTCATCCATGTATGGAAAAGAAATATGATGTGGTCGATTGCAGCAGGCACCCTCTGCTATATGCTGCTCATCAGAATCTGACTACACACATTATATCAGAATCTACCTATACGCATTATATCAGAATCTGACTATACGCATTTCTCCATCAGCACAAAGGTGATGAAACCCAGAAGAAGGGCGTAAGTAGCTTGCTTCTGAAAACCATGGGCATGGGTTTCGGGTATCATCTCATCGCTCGTTACATAAAGCATAGCGCCACCTGCAAAGCCCAACATCACGGGGAGGAAGGTGGAAGAGGCTGAACCCAAGCCAAACCCCAACAGGATGCCTATCACTTCGAGCAAGGCGATGAAAATGGAAATGAAGAAGGTACGGGCAGCAGAAACGCCAGCCATCATCAAGGGAGCGATGATGACCATTCCCTCAGGGATATTCTGCAGGGCGATACCGAAGGAAACGCCCCACTCCGTTGCTCCTTCTGCCGAACAGACACTCACACCTGCCGCCATCCCTTCAGGCAGTTTGTGCAACGCTATCGCCATGACGAAAAGCATCACATGACTGAGCCTGGCATTGTTGCGATGCTCTTCAGGGTCGAGTCCCGTGATGTGATGAAGATGGGGAGTCACCAGGTCGAGCACATTCAGGAACAGAGCACCTGCCATCACTCCGATTACTACCAACCACCAAAGGCTGGTCTGCTCGAAGGCTGGCACTATCAGTCCCAACGTAGAAGCAGCCAGCATGATTCCGGCACAATATCCCAACACAGTGTCGTTCCATTTATGAGGCAACTCCTTGACGAAGAAGCCCAGAATGGCACCTATAATGGTAGCACCGCAAAGTCCGGCGGCACTAATCAATACGTTTGTCATTGCTTTTTCCTTTTTATTTTAATCCATAAATATATCGAAGTTATCCTATCAAATATGGAAGATACAAATACTTGATAGAAGATAAAAAAGCATGGACAACCCTCACGGTCATCCATGCCCATCTATTTCGTATCTGATCTATTCTATTTTATAAAATGTGTATGTCATGGTGAAATTGGCTTTCTCCAAATTCGCATAATCGCACCTATTTCAACTTCTTATAACCGTAAGATGCGTTATTACCCAACTGTTCTTCGATGCGGATAAGCTGGTTGTACTTAGCCATACGGTCGGTACGGCTCATAGAACCCGTCTTAATCTGACCAGAGTTAGTTGCTACGGCAATATCAGAAATTGTAGTATCCTCGGTTTCACCAGAACGATGGGAAGTTACGGTGGTATAACCATGACGATGAGCCATCTCGATAGCATCCAGCGTCTCGGTAAGAGAACCTATCTGGTTTACCTTGATGAGGATAGAGTTGGCAGCACCCATCTTGATACCCTTCTCCAGGAACTTCACGTTGGTAACAAAGAGGTCGTCACCAACCAACTGGCAACGGTCACCGATGGCAGCAGTCAACTTCACCCAGTTGTCCCAATCGTTCTCATCAAGACCATCCTCGATAGAATCGATAGGATATTTGGTAATCAGTTCCTCCAGGAACTTGATCTGCTCGGCAGCGGTCAGTTTCTTGCCATTAGGATCCTTCTTCTTGCCATCCTTCAACTGGCGATAATCGTAATACCACTCACCATTCTCCTGTACGGCAAACTCGCTGGCAGCACAGTCCATGGCAATCTTCACATCCTTTCCTGGCTCATAACCAGCATCCTTGATAGCCTGGCAAATGCTCTCAAGCGCATCCTCGATACCATCGAGTGCAGGAGCGAAACCACCCTCATCACCTACGGCTGTAGAAAGACCGCGGCTCTTCAAGAGCTTAGCCAAAGCATGGAACACCTCAGCACCCATACGGATAGCCTCCTTCTCGGAAGGAGCACCCACAGGACGGATCATGAACTCCTGGAAGGCGATAGGCGCATCAGAGTGAGCACCACCATTGATGATGTTCATCATAGGAACAGGAAGGGTGTAAGTATTGCAACCGCCGATGTAACGATACAATGGGATATGGAGATACTCAGCAGCAGCATGAGCCACAGCCAGAGATACGCCGAGGATGGCATTGGCACCCAGATTTGACTTGGTCTTAGTACCATCGAGCTCCAACATCTTATAATCGATGGCACGCTGCTCCAAGACAGAGAAGCCAACCAAAGCAGGGGCTATCACCTGATTCACATTCTCCACAGCCTTCAAGACGCCCTTTCCGCCATAGCGGTTCTTGTCGCCATCACGGAGTTCCAAAGCCTCATTCTCGCCAGTGGATGCACCAGAAGGAACCGATGCACGACCCACGATACCAGACTTCAAAGAAACTTCAACCTCTACTGTAGGGTTGCCACGAGAATCCAAGATTTCTCTTGCATGAACATTTTCAATAATCATAATACAATAATACCTTTAATTATATAAAACATTTCTTATTTCTGAGTGCAAATTTAGGTAATATCTGACAAACCACCAAATTTCGGGCATATTAAAATAGGTATTCGCCCGAAAATACCTACTTATAGGTAAAGAGAAGAGGCACGGAAATCACCCATGCTTCTTCTGATAATGCCACAGTTCAAACGAATTGATCAGGTTCTGCCAAAGCACATAGCAGCCAGGACCCACCGTGGAAAGCGGGTTGAGATAGGCTGATGCAGCCCAAATGGCGAATGGGGTGTTCTTCTGTCCCAAAGCCTGTCCCGACTCCACCACACTATCAAAATAATGACCGATGAAACGGCCGGTAGCAAACTGGATGATACTGAGTACCAGAGCCAGGATGGCGATGACGCCTACAAACAAAAGAGAGGTATTGGCATGCATGATGTTGCGCATCGTGGTGCCTGCCACCAATACTAATGAGCCGCCCCAGAGATAAAAACTCAAATCCTTGATGCCTATCAGCCAATAGTGAAAATGATGGCAGGTATGCTTCACGACAAATGCCAAAGCCATCGGAACCACCAGCACGATGAAAACCTGGTATAAGATGCCCAAGAAAGCAGAGAAAAAAGTAAGATGCTCACCCTTCTCGATCAATGGGAAACAGATTGGTATCAGGATAGCGGTTATGAAATTGGAAATAAAAGTGTAAGTAGTCATCTGCTCCATGCTGCCTCCCAGTTTGGCAGTAATCACCGAACTGGCAGCAGCACAGGGACCTATGACGCAGGCAAGAATGGCTTCCAAAAGAACCAAAGGCTCGCCCTGGATATGGAAAACAAGTATTAAACCAACTATCAACAATACAAACACCACCTGCTGAATCGCCACCCACATCTGCCATCTTACAGGTCGCAACTTCTTGAAATCCACCTTACAGAAGACAGTAAAAAGGATGAGAAACATAAACGATGGCAGGATGGGACTACTCATCGGCAGAAACCAGTTGCACACCGGCTCCAAAGCAGGAATCTCAGCAAAGACGAAATAGATGATAATGCCGAGACTGATGGATACCGGCAATGTCCAATCCTTTAAAAATCTTACTAACCTCATAGAATACAATCTTTTCTGAAATAAACACCTTATCGCAGTAATCTACCATATTGCCTTTCATATTGGACAAAAAGGTATCTCCTCAATTCTTCACTTTTCTCTTCCCTTAATTCTCCTCTTCCTTTATAATACGGTAGAGGATGGCGTGCTCCAAGACCAATGGCTTATTGTGTGCAAAGAAAATCTCGCCACTTACGGGCGCCTTCACCTCTTCCAATACGCTACAGTCGTAAGGATTGAGGATGCGTGCCAGCACTTCGCCCTCGCTCACCGACATTCCAGTATTCTTCAGGCGATAGAAGATGCCTGCCCTCCTGGCTATCACATTGCAGAGATCCTTTTCGTTGAGTACCACCGATTCATAACCGGCACTCTTGTTCTTATAGGAAAAAATTCCTTCCTTGCTCAAGAATCGCAGGATGGCCTCCACGCTCTGCATGCTGGTACTATCCTCCACATAGTTGGTCTGCCCGGCATAAAGCGAAAACGCCTTGCAGCCCCAAATCTGCCAGTTGTAGTTGAGAAGTGTGGTGTCATAAGGCAACGGCTTGCGGATAGTAACGAAAGGCAAACCGAAATGACTGGCGGTCTGCACGTCCTCATATCCCGTCTGCAACATACGGACATGAGGAACAAAATCACCCGGAATATAGAAACTTGCCATCTGAATACCATATTTATAATCTTTAATCTGTTCAAACAGAGCAGCAGCGATACGCTGGGTGGTTTCACCCTTGTCATAGCCAGGGAACATACGGTTGATATCGGTGCCATCCATCGCCCAGAAACGCTTACTCACGTTCATAGAAAACGGGTTGCATGATGGAATCACCAGAATACTCTTGCCATCGGCTATTCTGCCCTTGCGTTCCAGATCCTTCAAAACCGCCACCATTCTGGCGCAGATATATTGTTGCTGAATCTCGTCACCTCGCATGGCACCCACGATGGCAAGCGTTTTCTCACCGCTGCCAAACAGGAAGCCATCGATATTGAAATCATCACGATAGGGTGACTTCATGCTGAATATTGTCTCTTTCTTCATTTTTCATTCATAAAAATCTCACTCAGGATAAATAACACCCAATTCCTCAAACTCCTCTCAAACTACTAAAGCCTTCCTAACTTTCATGATATATCCTCGCCATAAGCGAACCTTCGTAAACGATAGGATAAGCTCGGATGGTAAACAGATAACCATCTACAGGAGAGATGACGCGACTCAGGATCTTGCCCGTCAGCGGTTCTACGATCTGCCCGATCTCCTGCGATTTCTCTACCATGAATCCACATTTCAATTCCGTGATAAAGATGCCCGATGTCTCGGCATTCAGAAATTCCACCTTGTTGCCTTTACATACGATGGAATCTGCCAGATGGTCGGCAGGCGCTTCACCCTTCCACATCCCCATCTCGTGCATCAGATGCAGGATGCCGTCGCACAGACGGAAACACATGGAATGATTGATGCGCTCACCCACTCCCATCTCTACGACCAGACATTTGGTACCAGTAGAATTGAGAGAATGCGCCAAAGTAGCCTCCAGCACAGTGGCAGCATCATGAACCCACACGAAATCCACACCCATTTCCTGAGCCAGCGGCACCAGTTCCTTCTCATTCAGCACATTGATGCGAACCTGGGGTGTTTCCCTGAGATAGAGGTTACTGGAGTGTACGTCAATAACCAGATCGGCACCTTTCAGGTCTTCAATGATGGAATAAGCGGCCTGCTCTGCCATCGTTCCATTCTTATCACCAGGAAAGATGCGGTTCATATCGAGGTCAAAGTTTGGGATTCCCCGCTGGATGGTATCAATACCCAGAGGGTTGAGGGCAGGATAGATTTCCACTGTTCCATCCAGGTTTTCCTGTTGTTCATTCAATAGTCGGGCCATCAGATAGCAAACCATCTGTCCTTCCAGCTCGTCGCCATGAGTTCCCGTCACGATGCAGATTCTCTTCTTTCCATCACCATTGCTGATGATGTTTTTCCTGATGAGATATCGCTCGTTCACGGGAAGTTCTGTTGATACAATCGTTTTAATCATATTTCTGCTTTCTCTATTTCTTCGTTGTTTTGCAACTTCGGTTTTTCTTTGTTTTGCATCTAAAAAACTTCAGCGCTTTGTAATTAAAATCCGTCAGCTTTTTGCCACTATTGCATTTGCCTCTATATTTCTTTCAGCAAGACGCTTACTTCCGTATTCTGTAGGGCATTTCCCATATAAAGCCCGCGACTCACAGGGCAATCGGATGCATCCCTGCCATGTGCCAACTTCACATATCCTAACTTCATCTCCACATCGTTGGTAGGATCGAATCCATACCAGGCATGTCCGTTGCAAACCTCTACCCAGGCATGGGTCTCGCCCTCACCTTCCATGAATCCACAGGCATAACGTGCCGGAATGCCCCGAAGCCTGCAGAGTGAAATCATCAGATGAGCAAAATCCTGACAAACGCCCTGCTTCGTCTTGATGAGTTCAGATACAGGCGTATCGGACGTCGTTACATCCGGCACATAGTTCATTGTCTCATGAACGAAATGGCAGATGCTGAGGGCATCTCCCTGAGAAGAAGCCTCAGCCAAATCTTCCTCCACCTGTTCATGCGACAGATAAGTAAGCGGCGTAGGTTCCTGATACACCATCAGGGGGATGGGGTCCAGTGGCACCTGATAATCGCTCATGTTCACGATGCCCGTACTCACCGTGACGAGCGAACTGTGCTGTTCATGCTCGCAACCATAAACGATGCGATTGCCAAGTTGGTCGGTGCCCCGTTGGACATGAAACGAAGGAGGGAGCAGCAGATGCTCCTCCTCGATATCCATATATGCTCCCAGTACGGGCTGCGCCCGCAACAGAATAGCATGCCGGCTTACTGGTTGATTGAAGCCGACAACGGTTTGATAATTATAAATGTATTTCTTCATACACGCACCAATTGGTTGATGTATTTGATTAACTTGAATTTATAGTCTTGGTCGTCAAGGTTGAACTGCTCTTCAGTAATAAGCGCATCCAACTGGTGTTCCATGTTTTCATCCAGAATGTCCAGATGGTCATCCACACAATATCTCTTCAGAGATTCGTAGGCAAGCGCCACACGACGGAAAGGATAGCCGAAGCGAATCAGGATATCGAGGTTCTCCACGTTTCTGCCTATCATCACGATATTGAGGGCATGATGGTTTTGGATGCGCTGCTCGGCAGAACCCCAGAAGGCAAGCGACCAGTCGATGACGGGCTGCAAGGAAGTGAGCAACTTGTCGTTCTGCTCCTTGCAGCGCTTCATCAGGGCAACGCTCATCTCCAGATAGCTCAACGTCTCCGACATAATGTCTTCGCGCAGCAGTATGGCATTATCCATCGCACATTTCTGAGCAGAAATCACCGAACTCGGATTGTTCTCGTCATAGAGCATTCCGAGGGTAAACTCATCGTTGGTCTTGTAATTACCCATCGCATCCAACTTGGTCCATACGGCATGATAAGCCTCCGGACTTCCGTCTATCATCTCATCACAGCACTTATTCAGCTGATGCAGAGTAAGATAAACTCTCATCTCATATCTTCCCAACCAATACAATCTGTTTGCCTTTGTGGCAGAAATAATATCACTCTTAACCATATCTTTAAAAATCTCTATCTTATCCTAACAATCTTAAATAATCTCTCTCAAAAAAACTTTTTATTATTTCTTATTTAATCATGAACCAAAAATATTATACCATGAACATTTAGCATTATTTGGTCATAACCCAAGTATCCTTGAATCCGCCTCCCTGTGAAGAATTGACCACAAAGGAGTTCGGATTTCGGGAGAAGCGGGTGAGTCCACTCTTCCACACCTTAGTTTTCTTACCACTCACCACGAAAGCCCGCAGGTCGGCCTTGCGCCAAACCAGTTTACCATCTTCCAGTATCTCCAGATCCTTGAAGTCGATTACTTCCTGTGCAATCCATCTTCTTGGATACTTGATAATGAGCTGCTTCAACTCCTCCAGTTTCTCCGGCGACAAATCAGAACCGAATACGACACCGTAGCCTCCAGCCTCGCTCACATCCTTGATAACCAGACGGTCGATGTGTTCCAGCACATAGTCGTAATCCTCCTTGAAATAAGGCAGATAGGTAGGTGCATTGTGCAGGATAGGTTCTTCGCCTAAATAATATTTCACCATTTTCGGCACAAAATAATAGATACCCTTGTCGTCTGCCACACCATTACCAATGGCATTGATAAGAGCTACGTTGCCTGCCTTGTAAGCCTGCATCACGTTCGGGATTCCCAAGAGCGAAGAAGCTTCAAACATCATCGGGTCCATATATTCATCGCTCACACGGCGATAGATGCAGCCCACACGGATTTTCTCCTTATACATACCGCCATAATACACCTTATCGTCCTCCACAAAGAGGTCACCAGGGTAAGCCAGAGTGGCTCCCGTCTTCTCGGCAAGATAAGAGTGCTCGAAAAAGGCTGAATTGTAGCGTCCCGGAGTCAGAATCACGCCAATGCCTCGGTCTTCATTCATATCGTCCATCATGTCGCGCAGCAAATCGGCATAATCTCTGTTGTCCGCCACTGCATTATCAGCGAATGTAGAAGGCGAAACCTTTCGGGTTATTTTTCTGGCTATCATCGGATAGCTGGCTCCTGACGGAATGCGCAGGTTATCTTCCAGCACATACCAGTTGCCATCTTTTCCCTCTACCAGGTCAATGCCAGCAATATGCGCATAAACCTTTCCTGTAGGACTTATTCCCTCACATTGTGGCATATAGCCTTTAGAGGAATAAACGAATTCCTCGGGCACGATGCCATCCTTGATAATTTTCTTGTCGTGATAGATGTCCCACAAAAACATGTTGAGAGCCTTCACGCGCTGCTGCAAACCTGTCTCCAAGTAATCCCAATCTTTCTTGGAAATCATTCGTGGCACTGAATCGAATGGAAAGAGTTGCTCCTGGAACGTCCCCTTTTTATAAACACCAAATCGAACACCAAATCTTTCCATCCATTTGTTTACGGTGTTTCTACTGTCTGTTAATCCTTATAATATTTACCTTCATACCTCTATTGCTATTTGGAGCATTAATACCTTGTTTACATATCACTTTGATAAGTTTTCAACTGCAAAAGTAAACATTTTAACAGATACAAAAGACAAACCAACACATTAATTCATATAAATTATTTATTATCTTACAACATGATAGTTTTATATAGTATTAAAAGTGCATTTTGACAGGATACGAAGACACATTCCTATCTATTTGTTATTTTTCATCACTTTTAATATGATTGCCTCAAAATCTTCCTTTTGCATAGCACCCATCTGAATAGTTGGATCATCTTTCATCGGGATAAAGAGAAAGGTAGGGATGCTGCGAATACCGAAGACAGAGGCCAGTTCTGGCTCCTGGTCGATATCCACCTTATAGAAATCTATTTTGCCAGCATATTTCTGGGCAAGAGATTCAACTACAGGAGACATCATTTTACAAGGTCCACACCAAGTGGTGTAGAAATCAATGACGGCAGGACGGGAACCGACAAACACCCACTCATCAGGATGAGACTCGTAATCCATGATTTTCTTCTTGAAATCTGTAGTAGTAAGCACATTCACCTTTCCCAAAATGACAGTTTTCTCCTTTTGTGCCACCTGCGCCTTATTTGACGCCTTCTTCGTACAGCCCACAAAACAAATAGGAAGGGCTGTAAAAAACAGCAAGAACGCCTGCTTGAAACTGGTATGAATATTCATCATAAGTAATTTATTGTTTAAGTCTATTATATTATTATACTCTAAATGAAAAAGATAATGCAAACCGAGTGCAGAGATGCAAGCTTGCTTGTAATCTATGCCGAGGTGCAGCTTATCTTATGCAAAGATAATGCAAACGAGCGCAATGAAAACTTGTTTTCAAATTGCCGAGTGCAGCTTATCTTATGCAAATTTAGATAAAATTTCTGAATTATAAGCCAGTATAATAAAAAACTTCAATGATTTCCCTCGAATTGTGCGAAATTAGCCTTGTTTTTCGAGAAATCAAGACCACAACTGCAAAAAATCCTACTAACGTGCTCTGAGTCACAAAAATATTAATTATCTTTGAAGCAGTGTTCGTTAACTGATTTTTTAAACTTCAAAAATGTAGGCTTATGAAAGCAGTATGTGGTCTTGACGTGCACAAAGA